>CAYNLJ010000182.1:0-4922 GCA_964398005.1 uncultured Caldithrix sp.
TCTGGCCCTGGCAGGCAAACTTTCAGTTTAACGGATTCTTGCTTAATGATCCTACTCATGGCATGTACAACACGCAGATGATATCGGCAGATGCTTTGAGCTGGACAACCGGGGATCAATGTGCTTTTTCATCGAAAACTCTGAATCCTTTTAACAATTTTTATCTTCAGTCACGCACCGTTTTTCAGGAAGAACCATACACCCGCATCATGTACCGCGAAGGCGACTTTGCCTACACCGATCTGGACATTTCTTTTGCCAATCAACTGAATGGCAAAACCTTTTTGCAACTGGGAGGCATTAATCGCGATTACTCACCCAACTACCAGCGCTCTTCGCATTACCGGGGTCAGCTGCTTCGTTTGTTGAACAATCATCTACTTATGCGCTTACTTTACCACAAAAGCGATGAAAACGTCAGTTTTAACGATTATTACGGCACGCAGTACGGCCGCTTTCGTTACAACGAAAGCCGGCAAAATGTGTACAGTCAATGGTTCTGGTTGAACGATCAACATCAACCCAGCTGGCAATTGGATGCCGCATTTGAAAGCAGCCGTCGAAAATACCGTTTTACAACGCAAACCGAACGTTTGCGTTTCGATCGCTACCTGTTACAGGTTCACAATGAATTTAACGATCTGCTTCTACCTCTTGCAGTACAAATCAAGGCCGATCAGGTGAAAGCCTGGGGCACGCCGTACAGCCGCAAATACACCGATTCCGAGCTGGAAGCTGAACTCACCAGTTTCTGGCAGGTTCGTTCGGAGCTGAAGGTTGACATGCAGCTAAATTTGATTCACCGCTGGGCTCAGGCCACCCTTTTGAATCCTTTTTTAAACGTTAGCTGGAGGCAAGCCGCCTTTTCTGTGAACGCTTCCTTAAGCAGCTACGGACGTTTGCCAACCATAAACGAACGATTTTTCCACTTTAATGGTCTTGCTGGACAAAGAAACCTGACCCCGGAACGTCATTTTAATGGCCAGCTCACGATTGGAACAAGAGTAACTTCCTGGTCAAAAGCAGAACTTGGATTGGTAATGCATCGCATTCAAAATGAAATCGATTTCAATACTCAAAAATTTTACAATGCCGGCGACCGCAACTTCAGTTATCTGTTTGGCAAAACCAGCCTTACCCTGTACAAATTTTTATTGCAGGCTGGCGGGCAAAGCGTTGTAACCGGTGATTTAATCGGTGCAGACTACTCTGCTTTTGCCCATGCCCGTTACAGCGACCGCTGGTACCACGACCGTGTATTGATCAAAGCCAGCACTACCCTGCAATGGCAGGGACCGGCCAAAATTTTGGCTTATCAGCCGTATGCCGAACGATTTTATCTGGCCGGTGGTAAATGGCCGGAACGCTTTTTGTTGCATTTTAAAATTTCGGCGACCATTAAAGATGCGGTTTTCTTTTTTGAAATGGACAACGTGCTGGGCCAGCAATATCAGATTATTCAGGGCTATCCGGAACTTTACCGGCGCGTACGTGTCGGCCTGAGCTGGGTACTCTGGAACTGATTAAGGTTAAGAGTTATGAGTTTAAGAGTTAAGCGTTTGCCGGAACCTGTTCGGTAAGAGTGTAATACTCTTACCACTTCAACTCTTATACTCTTATACTCTTATACTTGTACGTAATATAGACACAACAAACATCCTATACAAAGGGGATCATCATGATCAAGCAACGTATTCAAGCACTCCGTGAACTAATGAAAAAGCACAAGATCGATGCTTACGTTATTCCAAGCACCGATCCGCACGGCAGTGAATATGTACCAGCCTTATGGCAACGCCGGGCCTGGATCAGTGGTTTTGACGGATCGGCCGGCGATGTCATTGTAACCATGGAAAAAGCCGGTTTGTGGACCGACTCCCGTTATTTTTTGCAGGCCGAACAACAATTGGCCGACACCGGAATCGAACTGTTTAAAATTGGTGTGCCCGAAACGCCGGATATGCTTTCTTTTTTAAAACAGGAGCTGCAACCCGGACAGGTAGTGGGCATTGATCCACGCGTCATTAGTTTTGAACAGGCCAGCCAGTGGCAAAAGGAACTGGCTCTCAAAAAAATTAAAATGAAATTTCTGGAAGAGAATCTGATCGATTTGTTGTGGGAAGATCAGCCGGAAATGCCTCTGGACCCGATCATGGTCTGGGAAGACAAGTACGCCGGAGAATCGGTGGAAAGCAAACTGCAACGCATCCGTCAAAAAATGGAAGAAACGGGTTGCCAGACCCACGTTTTAACCACGCTGGACGCCATTGCCTGGACCTTTAACATCCGGTCCCGCGATGTGGATTTCAATCCTGTAGTCATTGCCTACGCCATTATTACCCCGGAAGAAGCCGAACTCTTTGTACACAAAAAGAAAGTGACGCGAAAAGTCAAAAAACATTTAAAAGGTTTGGTTAAAATCCGACACTATGATGATTTCAAGAAACGACTGTTAAAACTGGCCAAACGTAAAACTCGTGTCTGGCTTGATGGATCTACGGTAAATTACTGGGTAGGTATGCTGCTGCAGAAACGCTGTGAACTGTTTTTCAGACCCAGTCCGGTCACGGCCTTTAAAGCAATCAAAAACGAAACTGAATTGGCCGGCATGCGCGCCTGCCATATTCGTGACGGTGTGGCCATGGTCAAATTTCTGAAATGGCTGGAAGAAACTGTACCTCAGGGTGGTGTCAGTGAAATGAGCGCTGCCGAAAGATTGGAAAAATTCCGCGCCGAACAATCGCTTTACCAGGGTCCAAGCTTTGAAACTATTTCGTCTTACAATGAACACGGCGCCATTGTTCATTACACTTCCTCACCCGAAACAGACGTAGAATTAAAAACAGACGGCATTTATTTGATTGACTCCGGCGGCCAATATCTGGACGGTACGACAGATATTACTCGCACGATTGCTCTCGGAACTCCTACAGAAGAACAAAAAGATCGCTTTACCCGAGTCTTAAAAGGACACATCGATCTGGTTTTGACTTCTTTCCCGGTTGGCACGCAGGGCATTCAGTTGGACACCCTGGCCAGAAAACCACTTTGGGAAATTGGACAAAATTACGGGCATGGCACCGGTCATGGAGTGGGGGCATTTCTCAGCGTACATGAAGGTCCGCAGGGCATTTCCTATTACAGAGGCATTGGTGTAGCGCTGGAACCTGGCATGGTCTGTTCCAATGAGCCCGGTTTTTACAAAGCCGGCGAGTACGGCATGCGTGTCGAAAATTTGGTGATTGTAACAAAGGATAAAGAAAAATCCAGTGATGACTGGCAGTTTCTGAAATTTGAAAATTTAACCTATTGCCCCATTGATTTAAACTTAGTCGATACAAAGTTGTTGACTAAAGAAGAAATCGATTACCTGAATGCCTATCACCAAAAAGTTTACGAACTTTTGGCGCCATATCTAAAAAAGGATGAACGTAACTGGCTGGAGAAGAAAACTCAGCCAATTTAATTAATCTTGTATGACAGGTGAATCAGGTGGGCTAAATTGGAGTGGATTCTCCTGCACTGTAATATTCTTAGTCACAAGGCTAACAAGTGAGATTGCTGACTCTCTGAGCCAATGTCCCGTTTAAAGAATTTCAATGGTTTTTCTGTCCTGATGAGCTTTAAATGGTTTGTAAATCTGATCGTCTAATTTGGCTAAAAAATGTGCATTCGTTTCTTATTTTTGTTATTTTATTAAGGTGAAAAACCGGTTGGGAGGGTAACCAATGAAATCTTTTTTTTCCATCCTTTTTATTGCACTTTTACCTTTTCTGTTGTTTGGCCAAAATGGAAAGCTAAAAGGGCTGGTCAGGGAATTGTACAGTGGGAAACCTGTTGAAAAAGTACAGGTAAGACTAATCCCTTCAAACCTGACTTTGGAAACCGATTCTACGGGTATCTTCCAGTTTGATCAGTTGGAGGTTGGAGAATATAGTGTCATCTTTACCAAAATTGGCTATCTACAGCATGTGGTACCCTGTGTAAAAATTGAAGCCGACACCACCGCCTTTTTGCGAATCATTATGGAAAAAGTGCCGCCGCCCGTTAAGGATCAGGTAGAACCTGCCAAAAAGGAAAAATAATATCGGATTGAATTGTAAAAAATTAAGAGTGTTAGAGTACAAGGGTTTAAACGGGGTTTAGGAAAAAATCTGAATTTGCAATTTAGTCGTAAGGTAATCAATGAACCCGGATTGTTTATCACAAATCTGATCAGATTGTTCGCTATGTACTATATCCTTTTTAAACTTGACCGCTTTAGACTTGTGAATTTTTGATTACCGATCTTAACCATGCTGTCTGATACTAAGGATTCCGTGAACTGACCAGAAGAAACTGTCTTTTCAAGGGAAATTAATTCTAAATGTTTTGATTGTTACTCAGTTACCTTAGTTGAAATTTTTTGTTTTTCTATGCTATTTTAATAAAAATAGAAAGTATCAGTTTAAAATGTGATTTTGAATAAAGCACGATTAAGAGCTTTTACCTTATTTTTTCACTTTAGTTTTTAACCCTGGAGGAGTAATGAAAAAAGTCAGCTTAACTTTTATCCTTAGTCTGCTCATCATCGCTTTGATTGGCATCCGGTATTTCAACTCATTCAATAAAAAATCTCCCAAAAAGCCAAAACAAATCACCTCCGCCGAACTCAACAGACTATTATTAGAAGAAAAAAAAGAAAAAAAGAAACATCCCAGACCTGACAAGCCCGATCAGGCCATGGAAGAAGAGATTGCCTTAAGGTCTGTGATTGGGCAGGGCTTTTCCTATTCCGGCAGCTGGCGTTTTAAAGCACAGCAGGTTGCTCTGCAAAACCGGAAAAACGCGCTGTACAAAGCAACTGCCCTCAACTGGGTGGAACGTGGTCCCGGAAATTTTGGCGGCCGGACGCGCGCCATTGTGGTGCATCCCAACAACCC
>CAYNLJ010000183.1:0-4898 GCA_964398005.1 uncultured Caldithrix sp.
GTAAAAGTCTGTATCGCTTTCACCAGACCGGAGGTAAATTTTTTGGCAGATAAATTTCTGTTTTGGGTTACAAATTTTTTTAACGAAATGATCTCATCAAACTCACGTTCATCCCTGTTCATTGCCTCTGTCACACCATCAGTGTACATCAGGAGAGCGTCGCCTTTGGCAAAGCAATTTTCATTCTGATTGCATTCCAGAAGTTCCGGCAGAAAGCCCAGTGGAATGGAATTGGCACTCAGTTCAAGAATGCTTCCATTTTGTTTTACGAAATAAGCCGGGTTGTGCCCGGCATTCAACCAGGAAAGGGTCCTGCTATTAGGATCGAGCAGGGCAAAGAAGGCCGTCAAATATTTTTCGCTGGTGGCACAGTCAAAAATTATTCTGTTTACCTGTTTAACAATAGCTACCAAATCGACAAAACGTTCCAGATGAGCATGGAGAGCGGCATGTAAGGTATTTACCAGTAATGAAGCCGCCACCCCCTTACCGGCCACGTCTGCAATCACAAAGAAAAAGCGACCATCTTCCAGAGCAATGCAATCATAAAAATCACCACCCACCATTTTTGCCGGAATGTAATCCGCTTCAATACTAAATCCCGGAATTTTCGGTAATTCATCCGGGATAATTTGTCGCTGGATTTCGCCGGCCAAAAATATTTCATGGTCCAGTCGTTCTTTTTCCATGGATTGCTCATAAAAAAACTGATTTTCCAGAGAGAGCTGGACCTGACGACAAAAAGCAAGCAGTAACAGCTTATCGGTGTCATCAAATTCAACAAGACCTTCGCGGCTTTCTTTATCAAATAGAATGAACTGATACTCTTTACCGTTGAACGAAAACGTTTCGGAAATAAAACTTTTATTATCGCTTTCAACATTAAGGCTGAATTCAGCCGGATAATAATGTGTTTCCCTGTCTCCCTTTCCTTTCACCATCAAGGCACCACGCCCGGCATTGGTTAAAGAGACAATCTTTTGAAGTGCTTTCTGCAATACGTGATTACTCTCCTTTAGCCTGGCAATTTCCAGCGAAGTATCCAGCAGTCCGGTTAATTGGACAATACGGTGGTTTTGGGAAAAGCTGAGTTCACGTTCTTTTCTTCTGAACAGCATTAACTGGTAGGCACTCTCCAGGTAATGAAGGTGAATTTGAAGCTGGCTCCCGATAAGCTTTTCCAAGGGGCTACTTTCGATGATTAAGCAAAACTGGCTCTGATCCGGCATGGGCAGATGGATGCATTTCGATCGATCCCCACTGTCAATGGATTCGATACACACACCAATATCATCCTTTAAATGAACCTGTAGTTCTCCATTGGAATCATTGGTCGTAAAAACCTTTTCCCAAGCCAAATCCTTTGCTTTGAAAAAAATGGTTATCCCTGAAAATTTGAAATTTTCCATTAATACCATGCCAAATATTTCAGAAAGCTGCCTAACATTGTGGGTATTATTCAGCCGTTTTAAAATAGAATGGTCTTTCTTTAAGTCGAATGACAATTGTTCATTTTCATTGCTTAAGATTTTCGCCATTATTTTACTCCAGATATTTTACGGCACTTTCAACATTTGCCAGACGAGCGGCATAATTGAACAGGCCCATTATGGTTAAAGTCTTTTCTATGGCTGGTTCAAGATTGGTAAACACCAGTTTACCCCCAACCTGATTCAATTGTTCAATGATCTCAATTAAAAATGAGATGCCAATGGAATTGACCACATTACTCTGTTCAAGATTAATAACCACCTTTTTGGTCCCCTGAGTGAAATGATTATTAAAAGTATTCAGGATCTTTTCCCCACCTTCGTTATTCACATAGCCGGAAGTCGTGATGATTAAAACATCCCCTTTTAGCTGCGAATCTAATTTAAATCTGCTTTCCATTTTTTACTCCTAACAGAGGTTCTTGACCAGTTTAATTTTTGTACCTTTATCATCCGAACTGATATTGAATTCATCCGACAAGGCTTTCATTAATTTTAATCCCCAGCCCCGTTTATTGGGCCGCCCAATTTTTTTACTGATTTCAGGGTCTTCAACCAATTCCGGCTTAAATCCTTTCCCACGATCCCTTATTAAGATGATCAATTTCCTTCTACTCATAATAAAATCAAGGTGTATTTTACCCTGCTGAGCGCTGCCATGTTCAAATGCGTTAATCACGGCTTCCATGGTCATGATATGCGCTTCTTTTATTTTGTGCGTAGATACCCCTAAATAATGAGCCATCTGATCAATGCTTTCAATCGCCATCAATTCAATATCCGGAATTTTGGGTAAAACCATTTTTACTCTAATTTGCTCTTCCATCAAGTCTCCTGAATCCTTAGCCTGTTTAATTAATTTATTCATTCCATTGGGTATCCCATTTTGTTCTTCTAATATTATGCTGTAAAACCTGAGAACTCCTTTAAATGAAAACCTAAACCTAAATTCATTTTTGTTTCCTTTTTTACTTTTAAAACCATAATGGTTACATCATCATCCGGTGCCTGGTCCTTACACCAAATTTTTCCCTGTTCACAAAACCGGCTAATAATTTGTCGCGCACTATTTTGCCCAACCTGAGAGAGAAAGTTTTTGATGCGATCGTAACCGTACATTTCATCTGCTTCATTGACCAGTTCCGGCAGACCATCACTCATCAGCAAAATCGTATCGCCTTCTTCCAGGTCAATATCCCGCCTTTCATAAGGGAAGTTCTGCAAGGTGCCTAATGGCATGGCTTCAAACTGGTGTTCTTCAATCAGTTGAGTTTTGTTACGGTAAATTAACAATGGAGGCATGCCGGCGGTAGTTACACTCAGCTGTTTGTCTTTAAATTTTAACATGGTCAGACACATGGACATTTTTTCCATGTGCATTTGTCTGATGCAGCGGGTAATTTCCTTAAACGAGCCTAATATATCAGGATTTGGGGCATGGCTTTGAAACAAAGATTTGGCTACTGTAACCATAGTACCCGCCCGCATTCCATGACCGGTAGCATCACCAATGGCAATCGTTAAAGTGCCGTCAGGACTTACAAAAAAATCATAATAGTCACCGCCAACTTCTGTAGCGGTTTCCATAAAAACAGCAATATCAAGATCGGGCAGCTGGGGAATTTTTTTGGGTAACATGGAAAGTTGCAGGCTTCGTGCCTCTTCAAGCTCTTCGGATTTACGTCTGTTTTCTGATTCTAACAAGGCCAGTTCGGTTTTCCTTTTCTCTCTGGTCAATAACCGTCTTCGTTGTATGCGATCAACCACAAATACTGCTATCGTAAAAAGAAACAAATAGGCCGAATAGGCCCAAAAGGTTTGCCACCAGGGAGGCAAAATGGTCAAATAGATCGCTTTGCCCTGTTCATTCCAAATACCATCGTTATTGGCGGCTTTAACCCGAAAGACATAGGAACCCGGATCCAGATTGGTATAATTTGCCTGTCTCAGATTTTTCACATAGCGCCAGTTGCGATCATAATTTTCGAGTTTAAAGGCATAGGTATTCTTCTGCGGATTGGCAAAATGTAAACCCACAAAAGCGAAAGATAAATCATTTTGAGAATGCGCTAATTGAAGATGATCCACATCAGAAAGCGAAACTGAGTCCGGCAGCGGATAGGGTTCACCGAAAATATTAATGTCTGTAATAACTACTTGCGGCAAATATTGATTTTCTGAAATTTCATCCGGAAAAAAGGAATTAAATCCCTTAATGCCCCCGAAAAACATTTCCCCATTGTATCCCAAATGGTGTGAAGCTCCGTTAAATTCCTCACTTTGCAGACCATCATCCACAGAGAAGCTTTTAACATGAAAGGTCTTTTTATTGAATTTACAGATGCCTTTATTGGTAGACAACCACAGGTTGCCGGACTTGTCCGGTAATATGCTGTAAACTGCATTGTTGGGCAGAGCGCTGTTTTCTTCCGTAAAACGCAAAAACTTCTCTGTCTTAGGATCAAAACGATTTAACCCACCACCGTAGGTGGCAATCCAGATATAGCCATCTTTGTCTTCATAAAACTGCATTACATTCTGATGGCTCAGGCTGGTCGAATCATTAATGTCGTGCACGTAATAACGAAACTGCCCACTTTTAACATTGAGAATATTAATACCATGGGTTGTACCCGTCCAGATTTCATCCGGCCGTTTTGGAGACCACCAAACCGTTCGCACAAAATTATCTCTGCTGTTAAAACTGTTGGTTTGGGTCGAATCGTAAATGTAGGACTTAAACTGATGCGTGATTTTATTAAATTGTACCAGTCCTCCTCCGTTGGATCCGAACCATAAATCATTCGGAAATGCATCCGTTTCCAGAATATTATAATTGACAGAATTAATGACATCATTGGGTTTCTCAGGATTTAAATAAAATCTTTTAAAGCTTTTGGTTTTAAGATCCATGCGATTTAACCCGTGTAAAGTACCAATCCAAAGATATTTCCCATCGTCATAAAAACAACGTACCACATCAGAACTAATGGAGTTTACATTGGTTGAATCATGTTTAAAACGGCTGAACCTGCCATCTTTGTAGTTAAATGTAGTCAGCCCGTCTGCGGTAGCGACCCACAATTTATTACTTCGATCAAGATAAAATCCTCGAACCGAACCAATAGGTCGCCCATCCGGATATTTGGTAAAAAGACGAAACTTGATCTGAGAAGGGTCGAATTTGTTGACTCCGCTTAAAAAAGTACCAACCCACAAAACACCCGTTCGATCTACAAAAATCGAAAGGATATTGTTGGAGGTTAAACTGTTCGGATCTCCCTGAACTTTAAAATATTTTTTGATGGTTTGATTTTTCAAATCCAGTTTTAACAGCCCGGAACTCTCCAGGTTGGTAAAATCTCCCTGCCCCAGCGGTGCCATACCCGCCAGCCAGAGTTCTTCCCG
>CAYNLJ010000184.1:0-4874 GCA_964398005.1 uncultured Caldithrix sp.
AATCGTTTATCCGCCAAACGCAGGTAAGTCAATAATTGCTTGAAATGTACCTTAGATGTTTGTTCAACCGATTTTAATTCAACAATTACTTTATCTTCCACCATTAGATCTGCGCGAAATCCTTCATCGAATTTAATATCATCATATACGATGGGTACAGGTAATTGCCGCAAAACTTCCAAACCGCTTTTTTTCAACTCATAGGCCAGAATGGTTTCATAAACCGATTCCAATAATCCGGGACCTAATTTAACATGGATTTGGTAGGCGGCATTAACGATCATTTTAGCAATTTCATTCTCGGTCATGTTAGTTTCTCCTTTTTTGTTCACGCTAAGACGCTAAGACGCTAAGCGATTTAAATTATTTTTTAAATTTATTTAATTAAGTAATTTTATTTTTGCCATTGTTTCTTTTTTTGAATTAAATCATTCTAAATTTTTCTTCGCGTCTTCGCGTCTTCGCGTGAGATCTATTCCTATCGGATTAACCGGTTCTTCAGTCCCTTGGCTACGGCTTCGGCACGGGAGTGCACATGCAGTTTTTCGTAAATGTGACGGATGTGGTAGTACACGCCGTCAACGGAAAGAAACACTTCCTCAGCAATGGCGGCGTAAGTTTTACCCAGAGCCATCAATTGCAAAATCTTCTGTTCCTGTTCCGTTAATTTTACGGCATCTTGTTGAGGTGATTTCTGGAAAGATTGGATAACTTTACGTGCCACGGTAGGCGTCATAGGTGAGCCACCCTGATATGCTTCGCGCAAAGATTTTATGAGTTCGTCCGGAGGTGTGTTTTTTAATAGATAGCCTACGGCTCCGGCACACAGGGCATCAAAAATTTTTACATTGTCTTCATGAACCGTGCACATCACAACAATCATTTCCGGATAATGCTCTTTTAGCCAGGCTGTGCCTTCGATGCCGGACATACCGGGCAAGCCAATATCCATCAGTACGATATCGGCATCGCCAATGGAATCCGACTTAAACGCCTGCTCGCAACTGGAAAATGAACCCACTACGCGCATGTCTTCCGCTGCATTGAGCGCCATTTCCCAGCCTTTGCGAACCAGTGCATTGTCTTCAATCAAAGCAATGTAAATTAAATCCGATGTCACGTTTACCTCTTCTTATTGTAATGGGATGCGCAATTCCCAGCGCGTTCCCTGACCGGGAGCGGTGAACAACTGCACCGTTACGCCAATTTTTTCAGCACGGCGACGAATGTTTTGCAAGCCATTTCCTTCGCTAATTTTATTTTCATCGAAGCCCCTTCCATCATCGGCGATGGTAACCAAAAGTTCCGCTTTGTCCGGTTTCATTAAAACGGTCAGATTTTCACATTGGCTATGCTTAACGGCGTTATTGACAATTTCCTTTAAAATCAGCCAAACATTTCGTCGCTTTTCCATTTCCAGTTCTTTACTGAACAATTCATCCGGTATTTCGATCAGGTAGTTGATGCCTTTGCTTTCGCACAATTCGGAAGCGAAACGTCTGAATTTCGGCAAGATGCTTTCCCAGTGGTCATTCTCGGGATTAATCGACCAGATAATCTCGCTCATGGATTCCTGTACATTACGAATGCTTTCATGGATTAAAGCAAACAATTTTTTAACCTGTGCATCCTGCTTGCCTACTTGTTGTTCAAGCGCTTCGGAAAAATAGGCGATGCCCGTAATGGTGGCACTGACATCATCGTGTAAATCACGGGCAATGCGCCAGCGCGTACGCTCTA
Source organism: uncultured Caldithrix sp. (assembly GCA_964398005.1). Lineage (GTDB taxonomy): Bacteria > Calditrichota > Calditrichia > Calditrichales > Calditrichaceae > Caldithrix. The sequence continues at coordinate 1,741 of CAYNLJ010000184.1, forward strand.
CGGCCAAAAGTTTATTGACCCTGTAGCGGTGAAAGGCCTGCAAAAGCGCCAGTAAAGCAATCAGCAGAAGCAGGCGGAACCACCAGGTTTGCCAGAAGGGCGGCAAAATAACGATCTCCACAGATGCTTGATGTCTGCTCCAAATGCCATCACTATTGGTGGCTTTGACTCGGAACATATAATTGCCCGGAGCAATGTCCGTGTAATCAGCAAAACGACGTGAACCGCAAGCTACCCAGTCATCATCCACACCCTGTAATTGATAAGCGTACTGATTTTTACCCGGCGCGTGGTAATCCAGGGCGGCAAATTTAAAGGTGAAAAAATTCTGCCGGTAACTAAGCTTAATACGTTTGGTAAACGGAAGGGCAGAAGGAAGGGACACAGGCTTCCCTTTAACTAAAAAATCGGTAATAACCACGGGCGGTACCACGTTGCTGCTCTTAATTTCCTGCGGATTAAAATAGGTCAGTCCTTTGTTCCCGCCGAAATAAAACATCCCGTTTTGCCCTTTACAGTAGGCCCCCTGAATGAATTCCAGATTCAGCAACCCGTCGCTGGTATCGAAGCGCTTTACGGAAAAATTGCGGCTGTTAAAATAAGCCAGACCGTGGTTCGTACTCAACCACAAATTTCCCTGAGCATCAGGCAGAATGCCGTAAATCATATTACCCGGTAAACCATCCTGACTGGTGAACGAACGAAAAGAGTCGGATTGCGGCAGAAACAAACTTAAGCCGCCGTTGGTGCCAATCCATAAATTGCCGTTAACGTCCTGCGCCAGGCTCCAGACTGAATTTCCGGCCAGTGATTGCGGATTTTGGGGCTGGCTTTTGTAGTGTTTAAAATGATGTTTTAGCGGATCGTAACAATTAAGGCCGCGTTCCAGAGTGCCAATCCAAAGTTGGCCTTTTTGATCGTTTAAGAGCGCAAGTACGGCATTACCGGAAAGGCTGTTCGGATTGTTTCTTTCAAATTGAAACTGATGCACTTCGCCGGATTGCGGATCGTAGCTAAACAGGCCTTCGTTGTATGTTCCCACCCACAAAATACCGCGCTTGTCCTGGCAAAAAGCCGCCACTCCACCAAACTCCGGGCGGATCAAATCAAAGCGATTAAAACGGTTCGTTTGCCGGTCAAAATGAAATATCAACCCGCCGGGCGCCTGGCCGCTCACATCCGTTCCCAACCAGAGCGTTCCGTCTAGCGTTTCGTAAATGGCCGGAATCGAATTGCTGGTGTGCGGGCCGGATTTTGTTAAATAATGTCGGAAAAATTTCTCGCCCGGTCGTAAGGCGTTTACCCCACCACCATCGGTCCCCACCCAAAGCGTTCCAGTGTGATCCTGATAAACGGCCAGTACCATATCATTGCTCAAACTGCCCGGATCATTGGCATCATGAACAAAATAATGAAAGGGAGATCGCCTCGGATCGTAACGACTTACTCCGCCATGGTAATGTCCAAACCAGATATTGCCACTCCTGTCTTCGTAAATGGAAAGCACAGCGCCATTAGCCAGTGAAAAAGGCTCGTGCGGATTGTGGCGGTAATGGACAAATTGTATGCTTCCATGCGGTAAAAAATTCACCCCGGCGTCAATGGTACCAATCCACACATTCGATTGGGAATCCACAAGAATACTCATCGTGCGGTTGCTGCTCAATCCCATTGAGTTTTGCGGATTATGATGAAATGTTGTGAATTTTTCTTTTTGAAGATCAAAATAACGGACGCCGCTGCCAGCTGTGACCATCCACAAATTACCGGATTTGTCCTCGGCCAAATCCAGCACCATGTTAATTGGCCTCCCTTGAGCCCAGCTAAAGGATTGCAGCGTCCCATTTTGTAAATCGGCTTTGAACAATCCGCCCCAGGTGCCCAGCCACAGATTACCCTGCCGGTCAAAGTGCAGAACCTGCAAAAGAATAGGATTGGGGAAAAATTTTTTATTGAAAGGGCAAGGTGAAAAGCGATCTGCTTGAGCATCTAATCGAAAAAGGTGCCCGCTGGTTAGCCCGACCCAAATTTCACCCGAATCATTTTGGGCAATGGAAGCGACGCGATTAAATTCACGACCGTCGGGCGCTTTAAAATGCAGGTGATAGTGTTTAAATGTTTCTGTTTGCGCTAAATAGCGATCCAATTGTCCGTTGGAGGTAATGACCCACATGCGTTGTTTGCCATCGACAAACAGTTTTTTAATGCCCGAAGAAGCCACACTTGTGGAATCCCGCGCATCATGGCGGAAAACCTTGCAGGTCAGTCCGTCAAAGCGGTTTAATCCGTCTTCCGTGGCAAGCCAGATAAAACCGATGGAATCTTCTACAATACTAAACACGGAAGATTGTGACAAACCTTGTTCGTGGGTAATATGTTCAAATCGAATATTGGAATTTTGCCCCCATGCAGTCTTAGAGAAAAATGTAAGGAAACAAAAAATTACCAAGAAAAACAAAAACTTCATTGTTTGCCTTTTCGCTGGACAAATTCAATTTAATACGCAGATATGGCTTAAGGCAAGTTGAAATCAATTTTTGACCAGCTCAGAAAACTATTAATGAAAGACAAAATACTTTACTGTGTTAAAGTTTTTAGGCTGGAAGGAAAACCCTGATATTCTACCTCCATAAGAAGTTAGAAGCTTGAAGTGAGAGGTTTAAAAAAAGTTGGTCACTCTAAACATTAGGAACTGGCAATTAAAAAATGAAGCTTGCCCATTCGATATTTCACACTCAAAACTTAAAATTATTTAGAAAATAGTCTTCTTTAGTAGAAAATTATTCTTGGAAAAAAGCACGAAAACCCAGAAGGAAGAATTAAAATCCCTTGTCAGCAGAGCTAATCTGTTCAGCCTGTGCTTAAAAAAATGGATTAGTGGCTGAGTTGTACATTCAGTCTGGCTAAGTAGAGACAAACTGCTTACTTTTCCAGCCAGGGTAAGGTGACGCCAAGCTCCTTACACTTTTCTTCAAATTCCAGTCGTTCAATGTGTCCGGCCAATTTCCCTTCCTTGTACACCAGCCAGCCAAAATCTTTGGCCAGGTCTAAAACTTGCTTTTCATCTCCTTTGAAAAGAGCGCTTAAAATTTTCTTTTCCAGATCCGAAAAGGTAGTTGCCTTAACCACGTAAT
>CAYNLJ010000185.1:0-4872 GCA_964398005.1 uncultured Caldithrix sp.
TTTATAAAAAAAAATTAAGTAAATATTAATAATTTATTTTTTAACTCCTGGCATGTGTACACATAACTTCTTTGTATTCAGCATATTTCCCCCTCTCTATCCATCTGGCACAAGCCAGACGGACAGAGTGGGGGGAGATTTTCTAACTATGAAAAATAATTTCCCATAGGTTTAATTATTCATTCAATCAATATTATTATCTTTTACACTTCAAAATACCAAAAAGTTATCCATATTATTGTGATTGTTCCATCGGGCTCATAATGTATAATACCATCGCATCCAACTACATCTCCTTTACATGTACCTTGATCTGCATAAGCTTCCGGTACAAAAATATTTTCCATCAACTGCTTTAATGAAAAACCGTTGTTCATTTTATGCGTTAATGAAGTGTTAAACTGCAAGCTAATAACCAGCATTACGGTAAAAATAATGATCAAAAACTTTTTTGCGTTACTCATTTTTTGTCCCTTTCAGCTTAAAAAAACCTAAGGCAAATAAAACCATTAATAACGCGTTTTCAATTAACAACTTTTCATCGGTTTTGCGTTGCAATAGTTTACCAAAACAACCGCAGTCCGAAATATCGCCGCTAAAATACTTGTAAGTCGAAAGCGCCGTAAAAACAATGAGCATGGTTAAGGCTGTTACATAAGCCGGCCTTGTAAACAAATTTAGCAGCAACATTAAACCTAAAATTAACTCCAAATAAGGGATTGCAATCGTAACCAGTACTACCCAGGTGGAAGGTATTAGTCCAAAACTATTAACCGCTCTGCCAAAGTCTGCTAAATCCATAATTTTAGCCAAACCGGAAAAGGAAAGAAACAAACCCAATGCTATTCTTAAAATTAATTGAAAACGCTTATTGTTTAAAAAATCTCTCATTTTGTAGTTCATTTTTCTCAAATGTTAATACGTTAGTTTAAATTTAACTAAACTTTTTTACTGTGGCTAAGTAAAAGACGTTTGCCAATAATCATAACCAAAGCAATATTTAAATTCTTTTATTTGAAAAAGGCAAAATTTCAGGCAATTCTGCGGGGGGGGGGGTAAGTTTAAGATTAAAGATAAAAGGTAAAAGATTAAAATTTAGCTGCAAAATAGGACGAATATTCTGAGGGCTACTTGAATAAGGCAAAAAAGATACAAAACTTCCTTTAAGCATTTTGCTAAAACAATAAACCATCAGCAATCCTTTTTGCTACGGTTTTACGTTTAGCCTTCCCTGAGTCTGCTTTTTTAATTCTTCCTGATGATTAAAAATAATAACGTCAAGTAGTATGATTAAATAACTCAGTTAGAATATAAAATACTATCTTTTTTTTGTCAAATAAAAATTTACCTCTTAAACAACATCTCGTAAATCTGCTCGTAATCTTTCACAAAAATCAGCTCCAGACCTTCCAACAACTCTTTGTTCATTTCGCGTACGTCAGGTTTGTTTTCGGCGGGCAGAATGATGCGTTTAATGCCGTGGCGTCGGGCAGCCATTAGCTTTTCCTGCAGGCCGCCAACGGCCAGTACTTTGCCGCGCAGCGTAATTTCGCCGGTCATAGCCAAATCGGCGGGCAAAGGTTGCTTTTTTAAAGCCGAAATCAAACCGCTGGTTAAGGTTACACCGGCCGAAGGGCCTTCTTTTGGCACCGCGCCTTCGGGCAAATGGATGTGTACTTCGTATTTATTGGTAAAGTTCTGATCTATTTTGAACTTACGGTAGCGCGAACGGACGTAGTCCACAGCAATCATGGCCGATTCCTGCATCACTTCGCCCAGCTTGCCTGTCAAAGTTAATTTGTCTTTGCCAGGAATTAAATTCACTTCCACACGCAGCAGGTCGCCGCCAAAAGGCGTCCAGGCCAGACCGGTGGCCACTCCGATCTCTTTTTGCCCTTTTAATTTGGAACTGGCGTACTTTGGTTCGCCCAGGTAACGGCTTAAATTCTTTTTGCTGACTACCACTTTTTTAGGTTTTTTAGCTTTGGAAAGCTGAATGACTACCTGGCGACAGATTTTGCTGATTTCACGTTCCAGGTTGCGAACACCGGCTTCTAAGGTGTAGTTGACAATGATTTCATTCAGGGCATCATCAGAAATTTCCAGTTCTTCGGCGCTTAGCCCGTTCAGTTCCAGCTGTTTTGGGATCAAATACTGTTTGGCGATGGCTAACTTTTCGTAGTCCAGGTAGCCCGGCAATTCAATAACTTCCATACGATCCAGCAACGGTTCCGGAATGGCATCAGGATTGTTGGCCGTAACCACAAAAAAGACTTTGGACAAATCGTATTCCACTTCCAGGTAATGATCGATGAAGGAGTGATTTTGTTCGGGATCCAGCACTTCCAGCAGGGCGGAAGCCGGGTCACCGTGATAATCGCTGTTGATCTTGTCCACTTCATCCAGCAAAAAGACCGGATTGACCGTACCGGCTTTTTTCATGCCCTGAATGATTTTGCCGGGCATGGAGCCAATATAGGTACGGCGATGACCACGGATCTCGGCCTCATCATGAATGCCACCTAACGAAATACGCACGAACTTACGTCCCAAGGCGCGGGCAATGGATTTGCCCAGCGAGGTTTTACCTACGCCCGGAGGGCCGGCCAAGCACAAAATGGGCCCTTTGATCTGCTTAACGCGTTGTAAAACGGCAATGTGTTCCAGAATTCGTTTTTTGGCTTTTTCCAGGCCATAGTGGTCTTCGTCCAAAATTTTTTGCGCTTTTTGAATGCTGGTTTCGTCCTGTGTTTGTTCCATCCAGGGCAAATTCAAAATCCACTCTAAAAAAGTGCGAATGACATTGTACTCCGGTGAGAGAGGCGGAATTTTGGCTAACCTCGTTAATTCTTCTTCCACTTTTTGGCGGGCTTCCTGAGGCAGGGCTTTTTTCTGAAATTTCTTGCGTAAAACGGCCACATCGCTGCCTTCTTCGGCCTCTTCGCCCAGCTCTTCGCGGATCACGCGCAACTGTTCCTGCAGGTAGTAATTACGCTGGGTCTTCATCATCTGATCGCGGACTTTTAAATCGAGTTCTGATTTTAGATCGAGAATATTATTTTCTCTATTAAGAATAGAAAGCAACAGGTCTAGCCGTTTATCGATCTCATAAGTTTCTAAAATACTTTGTTTTTCTTCCAATTTTAGATCGAGGTAGCTGGCCACAAAATCGGTTACCTTTTCGATGTCGTCCATCTGATTAACCGAAAAGAGCAATTCTTCCGGTAAATCTTCATTGAGGCGAATGTAGGTTTTAAACAGCGAAAGCAGTTCGCGACGCAGCGCTTCAAGGTGATCGTCAGGGGTAACCGGACTGTAAGGAATGGTGATCGTCGTGCGAATAATTCCCTTTTGTCTCCGGTAGGAAAGCACCGCTCCTCTGACCAAACCTTCTACCAAAACTTTAAGCAAATTATTTGGCAGGCGAACGATTTGCAAAATGCGGCCCAAAACGCCAAAGCGGTACAAATCCCTGGCGGTTACATCTTCAATGGTTGGATCTTTTTGAGCCACTAAAAAGATCATGCGATCACTGCGCATGGCTCGTTCCACAGATTCAATGGATTGCGGTCGGCCAACAATTAGCGGCACGACCATATGGGGGAAAAAGACCAGGTCTTTCAAAGGAAGTACATTTAATGAATAATTTTTGGTTAAATCGAGTTCTAATATTTCGTAGTTTTTCATTACTTTCCTGTATTCAAAGTTATTGAGATAATTATATTTACTATTTTTAAAGAGGCATTAAACCTTTGACAAAAAGCTATCAATTTGTGTGTTAATTTTTCTTGCCACCTTAAAAAATTGTTCAGCTTTTTCCTGACTTGGTTTTCCAGAAGGCAACAATCCTAAATCAACAGGATACCTCGTTTCTATGTAGGCTTCATTTAATTCCTTAATAATTTCCAGATCATTAAGCTCTATATATTTTTTTACCAATTCAAACAAAGTTATCAGGTTATGTATTCTGGGGACTTTAGCTTCTTTTTCTTCTAAAATTGCTTTAAAGCTTTTCTCAATTGCTTGCTGAGCATGAAACGCCACCATGTTTGTTAAAGCCGGATCATGAATAATTTTTTGAATGACAGCCAAATCTTCATTTGCCAATTTAAGCCAATATTTTGTCTGTTTTTTCATAAAGAATACGGCCGTTTATTTTTATTTCATTAATGAAAGAAGGTTGTTGTTCAGATAAATATTCAAATTCCGCTCTTGTAAAAACTAATAGGTCAATTGGCGTTGTTTTGCTTAAGTCCAAAATAAGATTTCGAAATTTTATCTTTTCTCTTAACCGTTCTTCAAAATTTTCGAATAATTTATTCGAGTCTGTAATTATTACCAGATCAATATCGCTGTCTTCAGTCACAGTATCAGTAGCTAAAGAGCCAAAAAGAATAATTTTAAAAACCTGTTCGTTTTTAAATCGCTTGACAATTTCATCAAGTGTTTTCTGCATACCGGCTTTAGCATTTTTCATGATATTGAATATTTTTACTTTGGCAATTTTTACTTATTTTTTTATTTCCTCGCCTTCTCCTGAATTACCTGAATGGCCAGGGAGAGGGCGAATAAATCTCTAATTATTTAAGCTTTTCTTCTTTAAAACTTCATGTGGAAACCCGAGTACCAACTGACGAAAAAGCGGAGCTATGCCCCGCTTTTTTAATTTAAAAAACAACCGTATTTTTAAGCGCTTTTCTTGGTCTTCTTGAATTCGTAAATCGGTTCCTTCTTTTTGGTAACTACTTCTTCGGTAACCGTAATCGCTTTCAAATTTTCCATGGAAGGCGCTTTGAACATGATGTCCAGCATGACGTCTTCCATAATGGAACGTAGCGAGCGGGCGCCGGTTTTGCGTTTCATGGCTTTTGC
>CAYNLJ010000186.1:0-4872 GCA_964398005.1 uncultured Caldithrix sp.
ACACGCGCCTGACTCCCGATGAACAGTACACCCATGTCAGCCTTTGGTGTCTGCTTTCAGCACCTCTCTTGTTGGGTTGTGACCTGGAAAAATTGGATGATTTTACGTTGAACTTAATTACCAATGACGAAGTGTTGGCTATTGACCAGGACCCCCGGGGAGAACAGGCCGTTCCTATCATTAAAAAAGAAACGATTCAGGTGTACAAAAAGAGACTGGCAGATGGAAATTTTGCCATTGGTATTTTCAATATTGGCAATAAAACAGAGTCCTTCACAATGCCTTTCCAGGACATTGGACTGAATTCGGCAGTTAAAATACGCGATCTGTGGCGCCAGAAAGATTTGGGCGAATTTAAAAATGCTTTTACAACGACCATCCCATCCCACGGGGTTACGTTGATTAAGATTTTTGAATAATTCATTTTTTTTAATACGGGCTTTTTGAACCAAACGTTTTTCGGCGTCAGGAATTAAAAATTTTAGAAATTTTCATTTTGGCCGAGCTTATTTAAATCCGTTTAATTTTAGAAATGGCTTGCATCGATTAACAGAAATTTGTAATCTTTATCGATTTTAAGTTCCTCCAAAGAGGAAAATGGGAACATGGAAATTGTTGTTTTTTGTACAACTCCTGATCAAAAAACAGCAGAGCAGCTTGCCAATACACTGGTTGAAGAAAAATTGGCTGCATGTTGCAATTTAATCCCCAATTTAACATCCATTTACTTTTGGCAGGGGAAAATTCATAAAGATGCCGAAGTTTTATTGATCATAAAGTCAGACAGGAAGTTGTTTTCTAAGCTGGAAGCTAAAATCAAAGAACTGCATCCTTACGAGGTTCCGGAAATTATTTCCATGGCCATCGAAGAGGGAAACAAAGACTATTTACATTGGATTCATGAGGTTCTGGGAGTATGAAAAAGAGTCGTCTGTCTTTGACCAAATGCCCCGATGCATATGGTTTACTGTTTAATTATTACCATCAATTTCTGGCAAGATTAGAAAACGCTTCCAACAATCCGGCTCAGATCGATTGTGAAGCTTTCTATGAAGACATGCACCAAACAGCCAAGCAATTGATTAAGGCTAATCCAAACAAAGCCTTGATACGCAGAAGCACCAATAATGTATTGACGCATTGTAAAAGAAATTTGGCGGGTGATCGTGAAACAGAGCAGTTGCTGACCATGATTCACCAGAAAATTGAAGCCGTGCTTGAAGAACTGGAAAAAAATGTCCAGAAAATTGCTATTTACACGGCCAGAGCGATTACGCATGGCAACAAGATTCTAACATTAGGTCACGATTATCTTGTATTGCGAACACTTCTGGAAGCAGAGAGGCAAAAACGTCGTTTTGAGGTGCTGGTACTAAAAACCGACCCGCCAGGTGAAGGCGTTGAATTTGCTGAAAGACTGGCGAAGGAAAAGATTCGTGTAACAATCATCCCGGATAGTCAGATGGGTATTTGTCTGCCCGATGTGAATCTGGTACTTTTGGGGCCTGAAAGGATTTACGAGACTGGTTTTATTCATCGTTCCGGCACGCTGCCACTGGTATTGACCGCTCAATTTTTGAATATCCCGGTTTACATATTAGCCGATACTCAGACAATTTTGTTTGAGAAAGAGAGATCCATTAAATTTTACCCGGCAGAAGAGCAGGAAGTGTACAAATCACGGAATAAAAACATTCACGTCTTTAACCGGTATCATGAAAAAATTCCCTTTGATCCTATTTACAAAGTTATTTGTGAAGATGGGATTTTTGAGATGAAAGAGTTTATTAACTGGTTTTTAGCGGAGTAGCCATGTTATCAGGAACATTTATTGCCGAATTGAAACAAAAAAATCAAATAGAAATCCCGGCTGAAATTTTAACCAAGTTGGATTTGCGCGAAGGCGATAGAGTAGAGGTCTCGGTAAAACGAATCCGACCGGGTAAATTAGGCATACGCATTGCCAAAAATCCTCTTTCGAAATTGATTGACTTAGCGCGGGAGCATGAAGTTAAATGAAAATCATGACTACTTTTATTGATACTTCAGCCTGGTTAGCCATTGTTGACGCTAATAATCCGGAACACCTGCGGGCAAAACGTTATTTTGAATATCTTCTGGAGAGGGATGCAAAGCTGGTAACCAACAACATTGTGATTGATGAGACTCTGGATGCCCTGAAGCAAATTCAGGGAGTCGAATTATCCGCCAAATTTAATCAGATCATGGAAGAAGCCTTATTAACTATTAAGTTGAGGATGGATTGGATTTCCCGCCGGGTCAGAAGAAATGCCATTAATAATTTTCTGCGTTCTACCAATCCCTCCTTACACATGCGCCATTTTTTTATTAAAGAAACTCTAAAACGCAAAAAGGTAGATATCATTTTTTCCTTTGATGAAGCATTATCTGAATTTAATTTACCACTAATGCCACAAGTTGAATTAAAATGAATTTAATTTTTTACAATCAATTCCAGGTCGAAGGAAATAAATTTATTTTCTTTTGTGGCGATGAGTCCAAGGAACTGCTTTCTAGAATTTTAAGCATGGAAGTGGTTGGCAAAGGCCAAAAGGCGATTTTTTTAGCTAACGAACCGCTCAAATATCCTGTTGAAGGCCAGATCCTGGTGAATATTGAACCCGAATTACTGAAACAAAAATTACAAAGCGAAGAATCTAAAATTCTCTATCTTTGCAGTGCCATTGAAGGGGAAAAGTTGCAACCGGTTGCTACCGGTAAATGGGCAAAAATCATTAAAATGGCAGAGCCAAATACCTGTTTTATGTTCTTAATTTCCAGCGTCAATAAATTTCGACTTCCCAGGGGTGTTGCCAGGGAAAAGTCCTTTGTAATTTCCTCCTTTAATTTTTCGAATTTCGAAAATCAGCTTGAAAAATTTTTGTCAGATTTTAAATCCGATGAAAAATTCCAGGATGAATTATTAAAATACTGGCAAAAGACCACAGAACATTTTTGTCCCCAGGACTTTCTCAATAAGAACTTTCCAAAATTAAAAAGAATTCTCTTCATAAATCAGGTTAAATCCATCATTGATGAAAATAAGCTGATGGGCATCTTGCGAAATTTATCCGAACTATACGATAAAATTTTCCTGGGAGACATCAACGATCTCAAAATAAAGGAAATCTGATGAAATGGCCTGTTGTTCTTATTACGGGAAGTGGAGATGAAGCCACAGCCATTGCCCTTCGTCTGTTTAGAGCGGGATTTAAAGTAATATTAGCTGCTCACAGCAAGCCAGTAGATTTGCATTTTCATCGGAATTTTACACGTGCCATTTTTGCCGGTACGGGACAGATTGAAAGTGTAACCGCACTTACCTTTAGCCAGGCCTTACAGCAGGAAGCTATTTCACCTGACGCTCAGCTAAATGATTTTATTAACTTTGCCCTGGCCAATAGACAAATACCCATCATTCTGCTTGATGAATTAAAACGTGGTCAACTCATTGCTGCACAATATCTGATCAAATTAGACGCAGAAATTTTTGAACTTCTGCAACCACATTTACCCGATGACATTAAAATTATCGGCACCCGGGAAGAAAAGGACGTTTGTCTCTGGGTGAGTCGGGAAGACAGGCTTTTGGGTCAGGTTCAATATCCATTTCTTGAAAGAAGTACGGAAGCTGTTGAACAAAGACCGCTGATCACTCCATCAAAGGTCATTCAATCACCATTGGAAGGCGTGTTCGTGGCCACCAAAGAAATTGGGGAACATGTGTTTGAAAGGGAAGAGATTGGCAAATTAAATGAAATTCCTATTTTATCGCCCTACAACGGCATCATCAGTGGACTGATTAACTCCGGTGCCCTGGTCAAGCCTCACACCCCCCTGGCTGAGGTGACCACCGGCCGGCATGGAATGGATCCCCGTAGATTACCTGTGGAAGCATTTGCCCTGGCAGGTGGGGTGCTGGAAGCCGTCCTTTATGATTGGAAAGAGAATATTTCTTAGACGGAATGGGTCAGGAGGAAGAATTAATGGCTGAACAACTATTACAATTTTTTACTCAGGCACGTGATTATGTCTGGGGAGTTCCTTTGCTCGTTTTGCTGGTTGGAACCGGCATCTATCTGACCATATTGCTAAAAGGTTTACAGATTCGTCAGTTGTTTCATTCTTTGTATCTGGGACTGATTAAGAGAAAAGAAGAAGGCGAGGCCGAAGGAGATATCAGTCATTTTCAGGCCTTGATGACGGCTCTTTCGGCTACGGTCGGTACCGGAAATATTGCCGGTGTAGCCACAGCTATTACGGTAGGTGGTCCTGGTGCCCTGTTCTGGATGTGGGTCACCGGCTTGTTTGGTATGGCTACCAAGTACAGCGAAGCTGTTTTAGCCGTCAAATACCGCCAGGTTGATGAAAATGGCACCATGAGCGGCGGCCCGATGTACTACATCCAAAATGGCTTGAAAATGCGCTGGTTGGGCATTTTGTTTGCTATTTTTGCTGCCGTAGCCGCTTTTGGTATTGGCAATATGGTGCAGTCAAATTCGGTAGCTGAGGCCTTAAATTTAAGTTTTCATGTTCCACACGCCTACACCGGCCTGGCTTTAATGATTTTAACCGTGCTGGTGATTATTGGTGGGATTAAGAGCATCGGGAAGGTGACCGGATTTTTAGTCCCGGTAATGATTTTGTTCTATTTTGGCAGTGCCTTACTTATTTTGTTGATCCATTTAAATCAATTACCGGCTGTATTTGCCTTGATTTTTAAAAGTGCCTTTACAGGACATGCGGCAAGTGGTGGCTTTTTGGGCGCCACAGTGATGTTGACCATCCGCTGGGGTGTAAGTCGTGGCGTTTTCTCAAATGAATCAGGTTTGGGCAGTTCTCCAATAGCTG
>CAYNLJ010000187.1:0-4849 GCA_964398005.1 uncultured Caldithrix sp.
AGCAAACCGTTTTTTGACTGAAAACGTTGCCCGTTTAAGGAAATGGTTAATCCTGCGTTTAAGTAAACGTAGTTTTTAATCTGATTCTCAATAAAATCGAGCCGGAATTGAAAATTCTTAAATATTTCCGGGTCTGGCTCAAAATAGATGAGTGTACCATTCTTTTCATCAGTTTTGCTGATTTTATGATCTTTTTTCAGAATGCCGTATTCGAATTCCTGAATTTTTGTCTTGCCATCACGAATCGCCTGAACTTTAAAATATTTGGACAGTGCATTAACGGCCTTGGAACCAATGCCATTTAAACCGATTGATTTTTGAAACACTTCGTTGTCGTACTTACCACCCGTGTTAATACGCGCTACACAATCGTAAACTTTACCCAGTGGAATGCCGCGCCCGTAATCGCGTACCATGGCCGAATGCTTGGTCACCTTAACTTCAATCAGGCGGCCAAAGCCCATCATAAATTCATCAATAGAATTGTCGATGGTCTCTTTGAGCAAAACGTAAATTCCGTCATCCGCAGAAGAACCATCGCCCAACTTGCCAATGTACATTCCCGGGCGTAAGCGAATATGTTCGCGCCAGTCCAACGATTTAATAGAGGCTTCGGTGTATTGTGCGACCGTCTGTGGCGTTGCCATGTTGTATTCCTTTTTAATATTTTACAAAAAACTAATTTAAGAAATCTAAAACCCGAAATCTCAGATTTCTTTTTGTACGAATGTACAATATTTTACCCAAAAACACAAATGCAAATTTAGTGTTTCAAATCACGCAAAATTAAGTTTTTTTGAACTTTTTGCAATATTTTTATTTTCGGCCTTTCTATTTCCCCTGTTTTGAGTTGATTTTAGTAGCTCCAGTCACAAAATGAAGGCAATTTTCAAAATAGATGTGTTTTTAATGAATAATTTACCGAATATATTGGTGCATCCTATTTTTCCATTTACAAAAAGGAGAAAATTATGAGAGGTTTAATACTATTATTGATCCTCGGTTCTTTTTTAACTGCTCAACAAATAGCTGGCGGATATGGCAAGCAAGGAGACAGACCTGTTCAAATTGTGCATCGGGCGGCCAAAATTACAAGTCCGGCCAGCCAACAGGATTTTCAGTACTCCCTTGCGGGTTATTCCTTTGGCGATGTGGTTGTCTTTAGTTATTTTGACAATTCAAAGTTTACTGCTTATGATTTTTCTGGAATGCCAGTTGATTCTATTACTTTAAATCGGGATGAATTTTACACTTTTTTACTAATGCCGGGTACTTTCCACATTGAATCCAACAACTCATTCACTGCATTAACCGGAGATCCGATTACAAATAGTGTAATGGGTTTTTTTGCTGTGGACGAATCGGGTTCACCATTGTCTACACACATTAATACCTTTATGCCAAAAAACGAGTTTGGTGAAGAAAAATTCATTATTTTTGCCTATGAAGATGGAACGGAGGTTCAGGTTAAAAACCTTACCGATACTACCACTGCCGCGGCCGCTGTATTAAATCGGGGTGAGCATCTGGAATTAACCAACGTAACAAACACCTTCCTGGGGATTAGAGCTTCCAAACCGGTCTCGGCTTTAAGCTATGCAGATCAGGGCTATTACATTCCCAGTGACAACGGGACTTTTGCAGGAACTGAATTTTTCGGATTTTCCGGTTACCTTGGTGGCTGGGACAATGGGGTCATCGTAACGGCCTATCAAGATGAAACGGTTTTTACTATTTACGACTCCCAAACAGGTGACACTTTATTAACAGACACGCTGAACTATGGTGAAACAGGAACGATCTCGGTAGCCCAGAACCTGTACTGGGAAGTTCGCAGCAATAAAAAAGTGACCGTCAGTAATACTCCATATGCTGCCTGGTCAGGTAATTACTACTACATGACCCGTCAAATTGACATTGACGGTAAAGGAATTGGGACACACTTTCTTGTACCCTGCATTCCCGGTGATTTTGTGGTTTATTCTTATGAGAATGACAATCAGGTAGAAATCATTAATCCCCTCTTTTCAGATACCGTGAACGTTACGTTGCAAAAGGGAGAAAATTATTCCTTCTATCCATACAAAGCCGTTTACCAGGTTAAAAGTTCACAAAACATTGCCGTTTTTACCTCTTATGGTGGCTCCTTCGGAGCGGATTTTGCACCTTTGAATTTCAGCTTATTGCTCCCAGATCTGGCCATTTCTTCCATTGATATTGATTTTGATCCTGACACCCTCAGTAATGTGGTCGGTACCCCATTTACCATCCACGCCAATGTGCACAATTATGGTTACACGACGGCGTACGATGTTCAGGTACAGTTTTTTGATGGTTCTCCAACGGCAACTAATGCCATCAGCCCTTTATTTGTGATTGATTCAATTCCAAGTGGTCAAACAAAAATGCTGAGTGTCAATTGGCAGACGCCGAGTTATCCATCCTACCATTCCATCTTTGTAGTTATTGATCAGCAAAATTTGATTGTAGAATCCAGCGAGTCGAATAACAGTACTTCAAAAAGCTTGATTCCCAATGAAGACTTGTTACCTCCTTTGGCTACGGTTGTCAATGCACTTAAGAGTGTTACCTACAATGGCGACAGCCTCTCCTTCGAAGATTTTGAAATTGAAGTTGAAATTTACAACAGTGGGAATGTGGATGCGACCAATACTACCGCTACCTTACATTTACCTTCGGAACTGTCTTTTGCTGACGGCGTAGACAGTCTTCATTCTTTTGGAGATGTTCCGGCAAATACAACAGTCAAACACTCTTGGAACGTGCACATTGATGCCTTTCCCGACAGCTCGGAGGATGCTTATTTTTACTCCATAACTATTGATGCTGATAATGCCGAAGCAAAAGAAGTGCAACGAATACTGCTTTTTGAAGACAGTACAACGGTTAGCATTGAAAAAGCAAAGGAAATAGCTCCGAAAGGCTTTGTACTTTCTCAAAATTATCCCAATCCATTCAATCCGACCACTCAAATAGAATATGAGCTTCCTAAAGCAGGCCAGGTTCAGATTGCTGTTTTTGACTTAAATGGAAGATTGGTAAAAACCCTTGCCAATCAATTTACAAATTCCGGTCATTACAAAGTAGAATTCAACGGCAGTAACTTAAGTAGTGGCTTGTATTTTGTCCGCTTAAAATTTAATGGTCAGGATGTTGCTTCCATCAAAATGACATTAATTAAATAACATTACAGCCCGGGTTCGCCCGGGCTTTTTTTATTTTCCCCTCCAATCCATTGACTTTACAATCCGTTTTTATTAACCTTATTGCAGGAAATTGTATCTAATTAATTGAAGAGCAATCAAATGAAAGAGCATTCAAAAAAGTCCGTACTAATAATTCTATTAGGAGGGATTGTGTTGTTCTTTGTCAATCAATGTGTTTCCGGTGAAGTTAAAACAAAGGTTAGAAAACCGGCTGTAGCCGGCGCTTTTTATCCCTCTAATCCATCGACATTGAGAAATATGATTGAAGGCCTGTTAAAAAAGGCTGAAGTTCCAGAAATTAAAGAATCAGTTACCGGTCTGATTGCACCTCATGCCGGTTATGTTTATTCCGGCGGTGTAGCGGCTCATGCTTACAAAGTATTGCAAGGCAGAAAAATTGAACGTGTAGTGGTAATTTCTCCCAGCCATATCGATTACTTTAGCGGTGCTTCCATTTATGATGGTACCCATTACGAAACGCCATTGGGTTTAATTCCGGTTGACACCGAATTTGCTCGGGAACTGGCAACTAAAAGTGAACGTCTGGCGCTTTCGGAGCAGGGACATACTATCAATTTTCAGGGACGGGGCGAGCATGCCCTGGAAGTTCAACTACCTTTTCTGCAGGTAGTTCTGGGGGACTTTAAATTAGTGCCAATCGTAATGGGAGACCAGAGTTACGAAACCGCCCGGGCGCTGGGCCGGGCCTTAGCTGCTTTGATTCACGACGACAAGACCATTATTGTAGCCAGTTCAGACCTTTCGCACTACCACCCATACGAAGAAGCCACCAAATTAGACAGTAAGGTTTTAAATGCCATTAAGGAATGGGATTACTACAATCTCTCGCGTAATTTGCAGGGGCGGATTTGGGAAGCCTGTGGGGGAGGCCCGATAATCAGTTTGATGATCGCCTCAGAATATCTTGGTGCAAACAAACCGATGTTACTAAAATATGCAAACTCCGGGGATGTACCCATGGGCGATAAGAGCCGCGTGGTTGGCTATTCGGCCTTTGTCTTTGTTAAAATGCAAGATTCCAATCAAAATGAAGAACAATTCTCTTTAGATAAAAAGGCACAGCAAAAATTGCTGGAAATAGCCAAAAAGGCTGTTGAACTTGCTGTAGAGAAGGGAGAAGTTTACAATCCATCGCCGGGCGATATTGAAAGCATTAAACAGGATCGTGGCGCCTTTGTTACCTTAAAAATTGGCGGTCAGTTGAGAGGCTGCATCGGGTACACAGCTCCATTAAAACCGCTTTACCTGACTGTCAGGGACGTGGCTATTCAGGCAGCGACCAACGATCCGCGATTTAGTCCGGTAAGCCGGGCAGAGTTGCCTCATCTGAAATATGAAATTTCCGTGCTTTCCCCATTCCGTCATGTGCGTGATGTAAAGGAGATTAAAATCGGCCGGGATGGATTGCTGATCAAAAAAGGAAATCATGCAGGCCTGTTATTGCCCCAGGTACCGGTTGAATGGGGCTGGGATCTGGAGACGTTTTTGCAACAAACCTGCCGCAAGGCAGGCTTGCCACCAGATGCCTGGAAAGATGATGATGCTGATTTATTCCGGTTTACAGCCTTTGTCTTTGGGGAAGATTAACGTTCGGCAAATTA
>CAYNLJ010000188.1:0-4822 GCA_964398005.1 uncultured Caldithrix sp.
TGCTGAAGCCTGTATCCGTAAAAGAGATGACCGATTATCCCCGTCCGGTGGATGTTTCTTTACAATCTACGCGTAAGATTGATGGTATCCCCTTGCAAATAGATTCCATATTAACTTATTTGCCTAAAATTTTAGCAGACATTTGACAAAAGATTGAAATTCATGTAAATTGAACATCGAAAATTCAATTTGCATGGTGGATTATGATTAAACGCACCTTAGCACAAAAACTCCATCAATTGGTTAAACAATATCCGGTTATTACCATTACAGGACCAAGGCAATCCGGTAAAACGACTTTAGTTCGCTCAGAATTTGAAGATTATCGTTATTTTTCTCTGGAAAATCCGGACACTCGACAAATTGCTTTGAACGATCCCCGCGGATTTTTGAACTCGGTTAAAACAGGTACCATTTTGGACGAAATTCAAAGGGCGCCGGATTTAGTTTCTTACATACAAACCATGGTCGATGAGGATGATCAACCAGGTCGTTTTATTTTAACCGGTTCGCAAAATTTCCTTTTATCTGAAAAAATTTCTCAATCGCTGGCAGGGCGCACAGCTATTTTGCATTTACTTCCTTTTTCAAAAAGAGAATTGTTGGGGCAGCAGCCAATTACTATTGATAGCTTTCCTATGGTGTCTGAAATGGACTCGGACTCTACTGATTTATGGCAGCTTCTGTACCAGGGATTTTATCCAAGAATCCATGATAAACAGCTTAATCCTACGGAGTGGTATGCCTGGTATTACCAAACCTACATTGAGCGCGATGTCCGTTTATTACAGAATATTGGCGATATAAATACTTTTACGCGTTTTGTTCGTCTTTGCGCCGGAAGGAACGGTCAACTGGTCAATTTTACTAATTTAGCAGCTGATGCTGGTATTACGCATACAACCGCCAGACGTTGGCTATCTATTTTGCAAGCCAGCTTTATCGTTGCTTTAGTACAACCTTATCATGAAAATTTTAGAAAACGGATAACTAAATCGCCTAAACTCTATTTTTTTGACACTGGATTGCTTGCCTTTCTATTAGGTATTCGTAATGCAGAAGAATTGCAATTTCATGCCATGCGTGGTTCTGTATTTGAATCCTTTGTCTTTTCAGAACTGTACAAGATGTTTGTCCATTCTGGCCAAATTCCTTCGATATATTTCTGGCGTGATTCTGCAGGGCATGAAATTGATTTTATTGTTGAACAGGGCAGTAGATTAATTGCCATTGAGGCAAAATCAGGTGAAACATTCAACGATGACTTTGTCAAGGGACTGCAATATTTTTCTGCTTTGGCAGGAGAGCGGGTTAAACAATCGATTTTAATTTTTTCAGGGAAAGAAAACTTTATTTACAAAAATATGAACATTCTCTCGTGGCAGGCACTTTAAAAAGAAAATTGGGTTAAATATAATTGAAATAATGAACACTGGAGATGATTAAAAATGAAAATCGCATTAATTCAACAGCATTGCACCAAAGACAAACAGGAAAATATTGAACGGGCGGTAACGGCCGCCAAAAAAGCGGCTCTGCAGGGGGCAAAAATCATTGCCTTTGCTGAACTGGCCTTTGAACCATTTTATCCGCAACACCGAAATCCTGAAGATCGGCTGGCCCTGGCCGAGCCCATACCGGGACCAACCACCGAACGCTTTATTAAGTTGGCCGAAGAATTAGGTGTGGTATTTGTGCTCAATCTGTACGAACGGGATGGCGACAAAGCCTTTGATACGTCGCCGGTCATTGATGCCGATGGCACGTTGCTGGGTACCACACGCATGATTCACATTACCGATTATCCGGGCTTTCATGAACAGGACTATTACGATCCGGGAGATCATGATGCGCCGGTGTACCACACAGAGTTCGCCAAAATCGGTGTGGCCATTTGTTACGATCGCCATTACCCGGAGTACATGCGTCGTCTGGCTTTGCAGGGAGCCGAAGTCGTTTTTGTGCCACAGGCCGGAGCGGTGGGTGAATGGCCGGAAGGCTTGTACGAGGCCGAGATGCGTGTGGCTGCTTTTCAAAATGGATATTTTACAGCACTCTGCAATCGTGTGGGAAAGGAAGATGTGCTGGAATTTGCCGGTGAATCGTTTGTCTGCGACCCCTTTGGTCAGGTGGTGGCCCAGGCGGCTAAGGGCAAAGACGAAATTCTGCTATGCGACATTGACCTGAAACGGATTAAGGAATCGCCGGCCAAACGCTGGTTCTTCCGCGACCGCCGACCGGATTTGTATGGGGAGTGGTTTAAATAAGGCTTTAATAGGACTATTAACAATTCGGACGGTAAAATTTTTAATATGGTTCCGTTTTCATAGATTTTATGATAGCTAAAAGTGTTGAGTTAAGCAATTTGACATTTAATTTATTTGGACTATATTTAATAAAAAAATCTTTGGATTGGAGATCCTAATATGAAAATAAAAGTCGTTATTCATGAAGCAGAAGAAGGGGGATATTGGGCTGAAGTTCCGGCCTTGCCAGGTTGCGTGACGCAAGGCGACACATATGAAGAATTGTTGAAAAATATTCATGAAGCTATTGAAGGATATCTTTCAGTAGATATTGAAGAGAAAAAAATGTCCCCTGACGTCAAGGTGATGGAGATAGCGATTTGAAACAACTCAGCGGGAAAGAATTTGGCAGGTTACTGGAAGCCAAGGGCTGGGAACTAAAGAGAGTTCATGGAAGTCATTGGATATATGTAAAAAAGGGTAATCCTGCCAGAATTTCGGTTCCGGTTCATGGGAATAAACCTCTAAAAATTGGATTACAGAAGCATTTAATGAAAATAGCTGAAATTTCAGAAAAGGATTTATGAATTTTATTAATTCATTTACCTTTTTTCAACTTTACTAAATTTTTAATGTGAGTAGCCCCCTGATTAAACTAAATGCAACAATACAGTTGCTGTACTCCAAAACTATTCAACCAATCAACCATTGTTCTATTCAACCAGATCATGGATCATTTGTCATTTTGCCATTTCTTTATTATTTTTGTGCCCCATTTGTATTAAAAGATGTGAGTAAAAATGGATAAGAAAACAAAATCAGCCCGCGCGCTGGCTTACGAAGTATTATTCAGATTCGAAAAAACGTTTGACCGTTTGGATGATTTAAGCGAACGCGCTCTGGCACAAAATGAACTGAGTTCCAGAGAACGTCGCTTCTTTAAAAATTTAACGACCGGCGTGGTACGCCATAGCCTGTACCTGGACTGGATTGGCAGTCAGCTTTACCGGGGACGTTACAAAAAGCTGCTGATAAAATTTAAAATCCTTCTGCGCCAGGCGCTTTTTGAACTGATTTTCATGAATGCTATTCCCGACCATGCCGCGGTCAATGAGTACGTAAATTTGACCAAAAAGAAACTCAATCCTTTTCAGGCCAAATTAATGAATGGTCTTTTGCGCAATTTTCTGCGTCAACAAAAAGATTTTTTACCACCATTAAAGATCAGCGATCCTGTTCAACGTCTGAGTATTCAATACTCCTTCCCCGAATGGCTGATCAAACGCTGGATTGGTTTCTGGGGCGAACAGGAAACCGAAGCCCTGTGTCAAAAGATGAACGAACCGCCTGATTTCGATATTCACATCAATCAGGAAAAAATCAGTCCCAAAAAGTTTAAACATCTCTTAACCGAAAAGCGTGTGCCTTTCAAAGAGGTCGAGTACGATTCCGGTATTTTACGCGTCCATGATTTGCAGCCCTTCCTGAGGGAACGCTGGTTCGAAAAAGGCTATTGCGTGGTGCAGGATGAAAGTGCTGCTCTGGTGGCCAGTCAAATGGAATTGAAGGAAGGCAGCAGAATCCTGGATATGTGTGCTGCACCGGGTGGTAAGTACGTTCAACTGCTTAAAAAGAGGCCGGAAAATGCAGTAGTGGTGGCGGCCGATATTGACTTTGAACGATTAAGAAAAGTCAAGCAGAACGTGGAACGATTAGGTTTAAAAGGCGGGTTGTTCGTCGTGGCTGATGGCAAACAACCACCTTTTAAAAAAGAGGTTTTTGATCAGATTTTAATCGACGCACCTTGCACCGGTCTGGGCGTCATTCGAAAACATCCGGATATTAAGTGGCGGCGTAAATTCGAAGAAATCGTTGAGTTTTCAAAAATTCAGGAAGACCTGTTGGAATCGGCTGATGCCATTCTAAAGCCAGGCGGGCAGTTAATTTACAGTACCTGCACGGTAGATTATTTTGAAAATGAAAACGTAGCGGAGGAATTTCTGAATAAACATGGACAGAGATACCAGCTTGGGGAACCGAAGGTGCCGGAACCTACCATGCTGAATGGCAGCTTTGTGCGTCTTCAGCCGCACAGGCACAACATGGACGGCGGCTTTTGCGCGGTGTTTAAGAAAAGACAGGAATGAGGTGGAGGGAAAATGTCATTCTGAGTTCCGCCTTAGCAGGACGAAGAATCCCCTACACAATACCTATGTTCAATTAATTGGGCAAAGAATCCCAACGTAACATCAATTACTTCCTGAAGTTCAATTCTTCGGGGCGCAAAATCTTTTAAAAGAGCTAAAGATTCATTGCCGAGTAGATTTTCAACTTCTTTTTAGTAATATCCTTATTTGGAATAGATGCTTCAACCGCTTCGTCTCTTCATCAGGAGATTAATTCGGATTACACGGGCATTCTTACAAGCTTAATGATGACACCATGATTGTTATTTTTCACAAAACAGCTAATTTGGACTTAAATAAATAACAAAAAATTCTATTTTATTAATTGACTTATAAAATAGAATATTCTATTTTATAAACAAACTTATAAAATGGAGTAAAAAATGTACT
>CAYNLJ010000189.1:0-4773 GCA_964398005.1 uncultured Caldithrix sp.
CGTTTCGTCAAAACCATGGTGGCCGGCGTGAGTACAATTGACCTCTTTCTACTGGTTATTGCAGCCGATGATGGCATCATGCCGCAAACAGTGGAACACCTGGAAATTCTGAAGTTTTTCGGCGTGCAAAACGGCCTGGTGGCGTTAAACAAAATTGATCTGGTGGATGAAGAGTGGCTGGCCTTAATGCAGGTTGAAGTGGAAGAATTCCTAAAGAAAAATGGTTTTTCTCAGCTGCCGGTACTACCTGTTTCAGCAGTCACCGGTCAGGGAATTGAAGAATTAAGGCAGGCGCTAACTGAAAAGATTGAACAATGCGCCGAGCGGCAAAGCACACGACCCTTCCGATTGAATGTAGATCGCAGTTTCAGTGTTCACGGCGCCGGTACTGTGGTTACCGGTACAGTTTTGTCCGACACTGTGGCTGTTGATGACCCCCTGGAAGTCTTACCGAATAAAAAGCGTACCAAGGTGCGCGGCCTGCAGGTGCATCAAAAAGATGTGCAGCAGGCGCAGATTGGTCAGCGAGCCGCCATTAACCTGGCCAACGTCTCTAAAAGCGAAGTGGAACGGGGTAAAACACTGGTAAGACCAGGAACTTTGGAACCGGTCACCGAGTTTTTAGCCGTGCTGCAAAGCGCTTCACAAATACCAATTAAAATCAAAAAACATCAGGAGGTGCGCGTTTACCTGGGTACGGCTGAGTTGTTAGGCCGACTTTACTGGTTTGAAGAAGAAAGCAATCTGTCCCCCAAGCAAACCTACCACGCCCGCATTCGTCTGGAAGAGCCCGGTGTGTGTGCCCCCGGCGATGCGGTACTGATTCGCACTATTTCACCATTTTACACGATTGCCGGTGGACGGGTGCTTTTTCTCAATCCCCCGCATCTCAGTAAGCTACGCGACAATTGGCAGGCGATTTTCGAACGTCTGACTTCCAGCAATCTAACCAAACAGCTTAAGATTTTTTTTGAGTTTAACGGATTTAAAAGTGTTCCTCTAAAGACGTTGAGCCTGCAGTTTTTTGAAACCGAAACTACCCTGTCAAAAGCTCTTGCGCCTCTGCTAAAAGACAAGACACTGCTGGCTGTCGAGCAACCTACAGGACCTGTTTACCTTTCGTTTCAGGCTCTGGAAGAGGCACAGAACCGTTTGTTAGCTGCACTGAACGACGTACAGACCAAAGACCAGCTTGAGGGCGGGCTGAACAAAAAAGCACTGTTGAATTTACTACGCCGCAAAAGTGAGGACGAATTATTTTTTGAACGCCTGTTGCAGCGCATGGTCAACCGGAAACTGTTGATTAAGGCTGAGGATCGCTATTTCACTCCGGAAATGGCCAATCTGGAACAACGACAAAAACAGAGTGCAGCCATTGTCCGACTATTGCAGGACAGCGGTTTTCAGGCAATGAAAAGCGAGCAGATTGCTGAACAATTGCAAATTAATCCAGGCGAGGTTAGGACGTTGCTCACCAACCTGGTGAAACAGGGTCAGTTGCATTCCATTGCCGGTATTTATTACCTGCATGACCAGACACTGCAAAAACTGCTGAATTTTTTGAAAGAAGAATTTAATAAAAAAGAAGAACTGGATATTGCCAGCGTGAAAGACTTCACCGGTCTGACACGCAAATTGCTGATCCCTCTTCTGGAATATCTGGATCAGAAACAATTTACGCGACGCCGCGGTGACAAACGCTTGAAGGGGCCAATGTTAAATTGAACAGAGTCCGTTTCAAAAAACGCATCTCAGATCTTTTGCTAATTTTTTTAACCCTGCTTAGCATCTGCTGGCTGAGCGGACCCTACCTGTGGCAAATCATCACGTCCCTGAAACCAACCGCCCAGTTAGCCCAATTACCGCCCCTGCTACCCTCCAAAGTGGATTGGAGTCATTACCGGGTGGTGCTGCAAAATTCCGATTTTCAGCGTTTTATTTTGAACAGTTTTATTGTGGCCACGCTGACCAGTCTGTTGGCTTTTGCGGCCGGTTCGTTGGCTTCATTTGCCACAGCCTATTTCAATTTCAAAAAAAAGGCCCTCTTTCTCAGTTCTATTCTGGCCATTTCCATGTTTCCCCCCATCGCCATTGTCAGCCCGCTTTTTTTGATGATTAAGGCCGTGAATTTACGCGACACTTACTGGGCGTTGATTTTACCCTACAGTTCCTTTGCCTTGCCCTTCATGGTCTGGACGCTGCACAATTTTTTCCGCCAGGTCCCATTTGAAATTCTGGAGGCAGCCCGCATTGATGGTTGTAGTCCATTGCAGCTTTACCGAAAAATCGTGCTGCCGCTTTCGCGACCGGCTATTTTTACAACCAGCATTCTGGTTTTCATTTTTGCCTGGAACGAGTTTGTCTTTGCGTTGACCTTTACCGCCACGCCCAAAGCACAGACCATTCCGGTGGGTATTGCTCTGTTCCCCGGCATCTATGAAATTCCCTGGGGCGACATCGCTGCGGCCAGCATCGTGGTTACACTTCCGTTGATTGTTCTGGTTTTTATTTTTGAAAAGCAGATTATTTCAGGATTGGTGGCAGGCTCGGTGAAGTATTGAGTAAATAAATTGTATTTTACACTACGGCGTTTGCTGATCAATAAATTTCCCACTTATTCTTTTGTAGACAAATTCTGTAAGGGGTTAAGTTAAAACTTTTTAAGAATAAGGCATAAAACCTATTACTCCCCCAAAGCCCATCATCCGGTATCTCTTTAATCCGGGATCTTTCGAGAACTGATTCCCCTCTGCATCATGAACTCCATAATGGCTATGGTTTTCGTTCAACGCCAAAAGTTTCTAAATGATCAGGGTCTGATTTAAAGGGTGATTCGATATTTTTTCATTAATGATATGTGACTTTGCCCACACATTTTCTAAATATTATGATTACCATATTTTGTAATTATTTTAGCCTTAAAACCTCAAATAACTGCCTGTTTCAGGCAAGATGGGAGGTGTAAAATGTGTACATCCCCTACCTTTTTCAAAACAATTTTATCCTTACTCATTACCTTTTCTTTGCTAATTGCTGAAAATAAACTCATACCTTCCGATTGGGATATGGAATCTTCCTACGGCCGGTCTGTTGCCATTGACGGGAACACGGCTGTAGTCGGTGCTCCTTTAGATGACAACGAAAATGGGATGGATGCCGGAGCTGTTTACGTTTTTACCTATGACGGTTTAAATTGGACTCAGCAGGCCAAGCTGACGTCTGCCAACGGCGCTTCCGGAGATCAATTCGGTGTCTCAGTGGCTATTTATGAAGACGATATTGTTGTTGGCGCTCCACTTCATGGTTCAGCGGGAATGGCCTATGTTTTTCATCGCAATAATGGTACATGGAATGAAACCGCTCAACTTATGGTCAATGGTCTGGGAGCACAGAGTAACTTTGGGATTGCTGTAGATATTTATGCTGATCTGATTATCATTGGAGCGGATCAGTACAATTTAATTTCGGGAACAGCATTTATTTTTCAATACAATGGGAATACCTGGCAGCAAACCGCTCAACTTACCCCAACAGATCCCGAAATAGGTGCCCGCTTTGGTCACGATGTGGCAATCCATGGTGATGCGGCTTTAGTCGGCGCTTATCTGAAATCCTTTGGTATGGTTGCTTATCCTGGCGCCGCTTATGTTTTCCGCTTATCAAATGGCAGTTGGACACAAGAACAAATACTGAGGTCCTGGCTGGAAGAAGGCGAACAAACCAGCGTCAATGCCTATTTTGGTTTTTCTGTTGATTTGTGTCAGAATTATGCCATTGTTGGCACTTATGGCGAGGATTTAAATGGCATGTACACAGATACGGGCGCCGCATACATTTTTTTCTTTAATGGCAGCGAATGGATAAATGATAAAAAGCTGAAGCCAAACCAGCCGGTGAATGGAGATGAATTTGGTCGCGCGGTAGCCATTCATAATACCTTTGCTATTGTCGGTACCCCATATCATGATGAAGCCGGCAATAATGCCGGAGCTGTTTATTCTTATCAATACGAAAATGGCGATTGGTTACAAAAAGATAAACAACTCCCTCCGGACATCGACTCCTTGGGATATTTCGGAACCTCTGTTGCCATCACAACTGAATTTGCTCTCATCGGCTCGGGGTATGATTACTATTTGAATTCTTCCGATTACCAGGCAGCTTACCTTTATCGTAACGACGAATTAAATCTACAAGAAGTGCCAAGCGCATTAAACCCTAAACTTAACTCCAGTCCAAATAGTTTTGAGTTGCACCAAAATTTTCCTAATCCTTTTAATCCATCAACAACCATCAAGTACCGGTTGCCTGAAACAGATTTTATTGAGTTAACAGTTTACAATGTTTCCGGGCGTAAGATCAAAACCCTGGTTAGCCAGGTACAGGAAGCCGGAGAGCACTCGGTTGACTTTTATGCTAACGGATTGGCCAATGGTGTGTATTTGTACCATTTAAATACTTCCAAAGGACTAAGCCAAGTAAGAAAGATGATTCTGTTGAAGTAATCTTCTGAATTCATTAAGCTGTTTTGAATTTGCGTTGTTGCGGATTGACGTACGGACATTTGAAACAACAAGCGAAACAACATCATACTGTTGAGAATCCATACTGGGATCTTGGGACTTTTTTAAATTCTAATTTTGATTTGAAAATTTTATTAACTACAGCTTTTGCACTAATATCTTTCTTGCCTCTTCTTGAGAAATGGTTCCTTCTCGCTCTGCCCTGTCGATCTCTTTTTGGATTTTTTCAAGAACAGAAAGATGATATGAA
>CAYNLJ010000190.1:0-4767 GCA_964398005.1 uncultured Caldithrix sp.
GTTCCAAATACCTGGCGATCCGGACTAAAAATAGTAATCGGTACCATGCCTTTTAAGGTTTGGGCAAGAAGATTTTAATTATGTTAATTAAAACAGCATAGCTGAATGAGGTAACGTGATGCGGGCAAATATTTATGTTCTTCTATTTTTTTTGATGATTTCCCCCTTGCTGGCCAGTAAGCCGTTGGAAATCCAGCAATTTGCCAAAAACGGCGAGGGAAATTTGCTGGCCTGGGTGGTTTTTAAGGACAAAGGCGGGCAGACCGCTTCTCTCTTTAAAGCCAATGAGCTGGTGACTGAAAGAGCCATCCAACGCAGGCAGCTTAGACGTCCCCATCGACCTCTGGTGGAATACAGTGATTTGCCGGTATTTCAGCCTTATCTTGAGGAAATTAAAAACAGGGTGCGTAAGGTTCGTGTTGTCTCCCGCTGGCTGAATGCGGTGAGTGTGGAAGCCTCGGAAGAAACTCTGCAACAGATCCGACAGTTGGATTTTGTGCTGACGATTGATCCGCTTCTGGTGGCAGATCGTGTCAAAAGGGACAAAATCGAAAAACAGCCGGTTGACTTTACGAATCTGCAACCGATGGAAGTAGATACCCTGTTCTATGGGCCTTCCTTTACCCAGTTAGATCTGATCAATGTGCCATTTTTACATCAAAAAAATTTACATGGTGAGGGCGTACTCATTGCCATGCTTGATGATGGCGTAAATCTGCTGAATCACCATATCGCCTTTGACAGTTTGGATGTGCTGGCCACGCATGATTTCATTCATGGTGATGATGACATCACCGACAGTGAGTTTAAAGCTTTTGAGGGCTGGCACGGCACCATGACTCTCTCGACCATTGCCGGTTATGTGCCTTCCAAATTGATTGGTCCTGCCTACAAGGCTCAGTACCTGCTGGCCAAAACAGAGGTTGATCAAAGTGAAACACCAGTGGAAGAAGATTATTGGGTGGCAGGCCTTGAATGGGCAGAACAGCAGGGTGCGGATATTGTCAGCAGTTCGTTGGGTTATGTTGACTGGTACAAGTGGACGGATCTGGATGGGAAAACAGCCAAGGTGACCATTGCAGCCGACATGGCTGTGGAAAAGGGACTCATTGTTTTTAACTCAGCCGGTAATGAAGGCGATCATCCGGATCATAACACACTGCTGGCTCCGGCGGATGGTTTTAATGTGCTGGCTGTTGGGGCTGTGGATCAGTTCGGCTTACGGGCCAGCTTCTCTTCAGTCGGGCCTACGGCTGATGGACGTATTAAGCCGGATATTGCGGCCATGGGACGTTTTGTCTATGTGGCCTCGCAGAACAATGAACAGGAATTCAGTTACCACAGCGGCACTTCTTTTTCCTGCCCTCTGGCTGCAGGGGGAGCCGCTTTGTTGTTGCAGGCATTTCCACAGACCACACCCGAAATGATGGCGCACGCTTTAAAGGAGACCGCTTCACAGGCAGCCTTCCCTGATAAGTTTTTGGGCTGGGGCGTGATTGATCTGGAAAAAGCCTATTATTTTTTGGATACGGCCAGGGTGGTTTATCCTCCCTTACAAAATGAGCATTTAGCCGTTTATCAGAGTACGCCCAACCCGGTAGCCAATTTCGCAAAGATTCCTTTTCAGGTGTATTACCCAAGTCTGGTTGAAGTACGCATTTTCGATGTTAGCGGGCGGAAAATCTGTTCTCTGGGAACCAAATTTCGCCGTGCTCAAAGATTGCATTATGAACTGTTGGATACCCGAAATCTGGCCTCCGGAACCTATTTGTACCTGGTGTTGGCCCGGGAATTGGGTACCGGCAAAATATTTCGTAAAACCGGGAAGCTTGTTGTTTTGCACTAAAATTCATTTTTCAGATCTCTAAAAATTCAAAAATGATTTAAAAAAATAGTAATACTTGGTGGAAATAGGATTTACCGAGGGGGAAAAGATGGAAAGCTGGCTGTTAGGATTTCATCCGGTGGTTCAGGCTTTATTGGCCACAATCTTTACCTGGCTAATGACTGCGGCTGGAGCTGCCATGGTTTTTTTCTTTAAAACCGTAAATCGAAAAGTAATGGATGGCATGCTGGGCTTTGCTGCCGGAGTGATGATCGCCGCCAGTTTCTGGTCTTTGCTGGCACCGGCCATTGAGATGGCAGAAGAAATGCCTGTGCCATCCTGGTTGCCTGCAGTCGTAGGTTTTTTGGCAGGGGGTGTTTTCCTAAAGCTGATTGATACCTTTTTACCACACCTCCACATGGGATTGGAAATCCAGGATGCCGAAGGTATTAAAACCCAATGGCAGCGTAGTGTTCTGTTAATTTTAGCTATTACCTTACACAACATTCCGGAAGGTCTGGCCGTTGGAGTGGCTTTTGGTGCGGTAGCTGCCGGTCTGCCGTCTGCCACTATTACCGGTGCCATGGCCCTGGCCATTGGTATTGGAATACAAAATTTTCCCGAAGGAGCGGCCGTTTCCGGACCTTTGCGCCGGGAAGGCTGGTCGCGTTTTAAGTGCTTCTGGTACGGTCAGTTGAGTGGCATTGTAGAACCTATTGCAGGCGTGCTGGGTGCTGCGGCGGTGTTGGCCATGCGTCCCCTGTTACCTTATGCCCTGTCATTTGCAGCGGGCGCCATGATTTATGTGGTTGTGGAAGAATTGATTCCTGAATCGCAATCCAACAAAGCCAATACAGATATTCCCACCATGGGTGCCATGATAGGCTTTGCCGTGATGATGTTGCTGGATGTGGCGCTAGGTTAAAGCGTAATAATTTCTTTTTCGAGTTGCTGAACGTAGGGTGAGAAATAGTTTACCAGTTGAGTAAGTGTTTGGTTCAGGTAATCCGAGTCGACTTCAGGTGGGGTAAAGAAAATAGCCAGCACATTTTTAGTTTGCAACGACAATGAAGTGCGCTTTGAATCTGCCGTAGGATTTCCGAAAATACCAATCTGGTCTCTTAAAATCAATTTACCCTGGGCATGAATTTCCTGCCGACTGATGCCCTGGTAGCTTTCACCCTCACGTCCCACATCAAACCAGATGTCACCTTCAATTTTGTCAGCATCGTAAAGACCCATCGGTAGATGAAATCGCGCGGAAACCAGATTACCAAGATCAACCAGGTTGTAAATCCGGTAAAGACCTTTCCCCTGCAAAATACGTCGGGCCAGCGCTTCGGAAGATGGGCGGTAACGGGTAGGTTCCCATCCTATTTTGCGGTACATGCGGCGCACATGGCCGATTACCGGATTGGAAGACAATGGGGCGCTGGTAAAAGTAGTTTTTAAATAATGTTCCAATTCAGCAAAATAGACATCAAATTCGGCACAATCTTTTTGAACTTGGGTTTGCCAACCCTTAACAAGTCCGAATTTTAAACCGGGAATCCGTTCTTGAATTGCCTGCGTGGTGCCAATTTTAAAATCCATTTTAATATTAATCCTTGCTTAAGTCAGCTCCTTTTTGACTATGTGTCGAAAGATTTACCTGGTCAAGGTAGTTCTTTATGAAGCTGGCAAAGGTCTGGTAATTTTGCGCACCTTCGAATTTGGTTAAAATATTGCCCTGATCATCCAAAACAATGGTTTGTGGGATGACCAGACTTTGGCTGATCGTTTTTAAATCCTGCCTGGTACCAATGAATATCGGATAGTCGGCTCCCGTAATTTTCAGCATTTGATTGATTTTTCCGGTATCGGACATGACCACCACGCCAACAACATTGACCTGATCTTTGGAAAAGGTCTGATGCAGTTTTTGTAGATTAGGCATCTCTTTAAGACAGGCGGCACACCAGGTGGCCCAAAAATTAACGACCGTAATCTGGCTTTTAAAATCATCAAATGTAACTGGATTTCCGGACAGATCGGTAAATTCCAATGATTGGTTCCACTTTGGTTGCTGAGCCCAGGCAAGGCTAAAAAACAGCATTATGAGTAAAAACGCATTCCATTTTTTTTGAGAAAGTAGCATTTTATCCACTCCCATTAATTAATGTGTAAAATTTTCTCAAGAATTTCCAAAAAGAACCCGGCATCGCCGCTCATGATTATCAGGCTGTTGATAACCAGAAACAGTCCGGTAAGCGTGATGATCAGTTCCTTTTGCCATTCCAAAATCTTGAGTTGAGTCGCTGCAATTGTTATTAGCTGCAACAATCCTGCCAGAACCAGGCAAAAAAGTAATAAGGTTTTCAGTTCCAAAAAAAGATTGCTGCTGCTTTGACCAATAAAAGCCAGCCAACTGGTAAACAAAACAAGTTGACGGAAAAAAACTTTTTGATTTGGCCAAATTTTATCTTCGGCAAAATAAAAAATATCCTTATCCAAAATAGCTAAATAACGCAGTCCGGAAATTAAAATAATTCCACCAAGTATGAGATAAGAAAGGGCTGAATGAAGGTAATCCAAAACCAAAAGAACTAACAACCCGTAAATCGCATTTAAAACAAAAATGCGCAGTGCGGCATACCTGGAAATTCCATTTAACTGGTAAAACACAAAAAGACTCCATATTATTGCCGTTAAGAAAGAAAAAATGATCATTTGAACCTTAAATAATTTAAACAGAGCTTCTCAAAGTTTTTATCTGTTTTATTTTTAAAAATCCTAATTTTACTAAATAAATGCACTCCGAACAATGAAAAGTTTCTTTGATCTAAAACTTTTTTAATATTATTTTAAAATTAGTCAGGTAGTGAAAAATAAGCGGGAATGA
Organism: uncultured Caldithrix sp.; assembly: GCA_964398005.1. Taxonomy (GTDB): domain Bacteria; phylum Calditrichota; class Calditrichia; order Calditrichales; family Calditrichaceae; genus Caldithrix. The sequence continues at coordinate 4,707 of CAYNLJ010000190.1, forward strand.
CCATGGAAAAAAATTATACTGTATTGATTACCAGAAAAATCCCTCAGGTGGGGATTGATCT
>CAYNLJ010000191.1:0-4757 GCA_964398005.1 uncultured Caldithrix sp.
TGGTCGGTACATTTCCGCCCATTCTTCCGTAAAACTCTACGGGGCATTTACCATTGACCGCCAGGCGCACATCATCTACCATTTGCCCGTTGCTCATTTCTACCACCAAAAACTTTTTAACTCGCTGCGCCAATTCGGCAATTTTCTTTTTGGGAAATGGAAACAGTGTTTTGGGCCTGAGCAGACCGGCTTTTAATCCTTCTTCCCTTAATTTTTCAACGACCGTCTTCAAAACACGGGAGACGATTCCATAGCCCATCAAAACGATTTCTGCATCCTCGAGCATAAAATCTTCGAATCGAACTTCATTGGCTTCTATTTCAGCGTACTTGCGTTGTAATTTACGGTTATGTTCTTCCAATTCATCCGGTTCCAGATAGATGCTGGAAATTAAATTGTGTTTACTTTCGGCATCCCCGTAAACAGCCCAGTCAAATCGTGGGAAATCGGTTTTGGGTTCACCAAATTCCACCGGCTCCATCATTTGGCCAATATAGCCATCTGTTAAAATGTAAACCGGAGTGCGGTACTTTTCGGCCAGATCGAAGGCCAGCTGAATAAAATCAGACATCTCCTGAGCACTATTAGGTGCCAGAACCGGACATTTATAATTGCCATGGCCGCCACCTTTAACGATCTGGTTGTAATCCGATTGTTCAGGTGCAATGTTACCCAAACCGGGTCCACCGCGCATGACATCCACAATCACACACGGCAATTCAGCACCGGCGGCATAAGAAACACCCTCCTGTTTAAGGCTGATACCCGGGCTGGAAGAAGCGGTCATCACACGCACGCCTCCACTGGCGGCTCCGTAAACCATATTAATAGAGGCGACTTCGCTTTCAGCTTGCAAAAAAGTACCCCCTACCTTGGGCAAGTACTTGGCGGCCGTTTCTGCTATTTCACTGGCAGGTGTGATCGGGTAGCCAAAATAGACACGGCAACCGGCTAAGATAGCGCCTCTGACAATGGCATCATTGCCTTTGACCAGCAGTTTTCCCATCAGGCCACCTCCTCTCCAGCATATTCATAACCTTTTTTGTAAACTGTAATGGCTTCCGGTTCCGGACAGGCGTAAAAACAAACCCCGCAGCCGGTACAGCCATCACCAACATAGTAGGCGTAATGATAGCCCTTGGTATTAAAACTACTATGAAATTCTAAAACATGGGGTGGACAGGCATCAATACACAATCCACATCCCTTGCAAAGTTCAGGTTCGACCTTGACGAACGGCTTATCCAAAACATGCTTTTCCATGACTCCCCTTTGCATTTTTTTTAGTTTTACCCATAAGCATACTTTTTTCAGCTATTTAAAAGCACAAATATCATGCCACAAGCTTTTTTTACCCATCTTAGTTAATTCATATTAAAGCCTAACTTTAAAAATTAACTGTTTAGAGCATTATGATTTAATCATCTATTTGACAATTTTCTGATTTGTGATAGTACTTTTTTCATTTACCGGAAAAAATTGTTCCAGCCGCTTCATTCCTTTTTTCATTTATTTTCAATTTTCTGTAAATTATCGCAATCCCTTCCAGACCGTTTCCTGCTTGCCCTCCATTAAATTTAAATAGCGGGCCAGGACAAACAACAAATCACTAAGCCGATTTAAATAAACAATCCACTGATTTTCTACCGCCTCTTCCTGCCCCCAGCGAATCAAATTTCGTTCCGCTCTGCGACAAATCGTTCTGGCAATATGACAAAGTGCCCCGGCTTCTCCACCACCCGGCAGGATAAACGATTTCAATTGAGGTAGTTTTTCAGAATAATGATCGATCGTTTGTTCCAAAAAACGAATATCTTCTGTTCCAATCCTTTCTTTGAATTTGGCCCGTTGAATTTCGTCCGGTGTGGCAATTTCTGAAGATAAAGTAAAAATTTGGGACTGCAATTTTTCCAGTAATTGATTGATTTCAGCATTGCTTAATTTAGACTCCAGCAATCCAAGAAAGCTGTTCAGCTCATCTAAAGTCCCGTAAGTTTCAATGCGCAAGGCCGATTTTGAGACGACCTGACCACCAAATAGGTGGGTTTTTCCTTTATCGCCAACACCCGTGTAAATTTTCATATTTGCTTCCTAAAATGGAATTCCGGATAACATAATATACAAAGAAAATTTTATCTTTTAAATAGGTTCGCAAAAGTTTTTAGCGATCTTTTTTAAATGATAGTTAGAGGATCAATTACGCAGTAACAAATGGCAGGCAAAATAAATTTAGGGTAAAAGGTTTTTGTTGAATCATTCGCTTAGTTCAAATTTCCATTTTTTAAAATCCGGCTAATGGTAGCATACATATCCGCCATTCGATAGGGTTTAATAACAACACCTTTAAAACCGTACGACTGATAGTTGGCCATCACCGGATCGTTGGAATAACCACTGGAAACAATTGCCTTAACGTCTTTTTGAATTTTTTGCAGTTCTTTTACGGTTTCTTTCCCTCCCATACCGCCGGGGATGGTAAGATCAAGGATGACCAGATCAAAAGGACTCTTCTTTTCCATTTCCTGTTTAAATATTTCCACGGCTTCTTTCCCATCTCTGGCAAGCTCCACCTGCAAGCCAAAACTCGAAAGCATTTCATTACCAACTTTGCGAATCACCTCTTCATCATCCATTAATAGCACCTTACCCTTAAGAGGAGTAAAATTTTCCGTTTGCTCCTTTTTAGTTTGTTCCGTCTTGTCCGAGGCGGGTAAATAGATACTGAAGGTAGTGCCTTTTCCTACCTTTGATTGAGCCGTAATATGCCCGTTGTGTTTTTTGATAATGGAAAAGGTAACTGCCAGGCCAAGGCCGGAGCCTGTTTTTTTGGTTGTAAAATAGGGATCGAAAATTTTTTGCAGACTTTCTTCGTCGATGCCAATGCCCTGGTCTTCCACCTGAAAACAGACATACTTACCCCGTTCCAGAGGCAGATCAGATCGTCCATCGTAAAAATAATTAAATGCCCGAATGCTGAGTTCTCCACCTTCAGGCATGGCCTGCTTGGCATTGATGACGAGGTTGTTAATTACCTGCGCCAACTGACCTTCATCAGCATCAACCAGCCAGAGATTTTTCGGTATTTCAAAACGAGGTTTCACATTTGAACCTCTGAGTAAGAAGGTAGTCGCTTCTGTTAGCATTTCTGCCAATGAGGTTGCCTTTTTAACCGGTGTGCCACCTTTGGAGAAAGTTAACAGTTGCTGAGTTAAATCTTTGGCCCGTAAGCAGGCTTTTTCGGCTTCCAATAAGCGATTTCCAATTTTATCGTTTTCTTTGGCCATAATGCGGGCCAGTGAAATATTCCCCAAAATGGCGGTTAAAATATTGTTAAAATCATGCGCAATACCACCAGCTAAAACACCAATCGATTCTAATTTTTGGATTTTCATCAATTCCATTTCCGCCTTTTTCATCTCTGTCACATCCATCAACACCCCATCGACGCGAATTAAATCGTTATCCAAAAAATTGAACGTTACAGCACTGCGAATGTATTTAATGCTTCCGTCTTTATGAATAATTCGATATTCCGTCCGGGCTTCTTTTTGCTTCTCCAGAATTACCTTTTTATTTCGGGATCTTAAATCAGGTAAATCTTCCGGATGGACAATTGTTGACCAGGTGTTTTTATCCCCATCAAAATAGGATGGCGGGTAACCGGTAATTTTTTCGATGACCGGTGAATAATAGCTGTCTATGATTTTTCCGGTTTTATCAACCAAAGCACTGTAAATAGCATCCGGAATGGAAGAAATTACTTTTTCAAATTCCTTTTTGGATTGCTCCAGGGCCTCTTTACTTCTTAGCAATCGTTCTAAAGCACGTTTTTGGATGGTAGTATCAACCCAATATTCTACAATATATTCCGCTTCGCCTTTCCTGTTTAACAGAGGATATAAGTAGATTTGATAATATCTGACCTGGCCTTCAGTGAACTGGCGGACAATTTCATAACTCACTACTTTATGTTTTTTGCACAGCCGTTCCCACCATTCTTCATACACACCCTCCTCGGGTTGATGCAATTCTTCGAAAGAATTTATGTTTGAAAAATTTTTTTCTGCAGCAAAATTAGCCAGTTCAATTTTTTTATCATTTACCCTGAAAACAAAAAGGGGATAATTTAAGGAGTTGATGATTTCATTGAAAAACTTCCAGTTCCGACGCTTATTATTAAAATAGAGATAGATGGCCACAATATTAATCAGACTGAGAAAGATGATCAGGTTTAAAATCAAATCATATTTTTTTTGTAACGCTAATTGTTCTTTTAGAATCGAAAGTTGTCTGTCAGCCTGAAAGGATTTTTGCGAAAGTTTATCAAGATGTTCTTTCAAACTATCCTGACCGGTTACACGGGTGTCTTGTGCAGCCTTCTGCGCAAAACCCTGAACCACAAATCCAATAAGAAGAATAAAAAGAATACGCTTTATCTTCAATCCGGATTTTTTCATTTTTTTTTGAATCCTGACAAAATGTTTAGTAGATAAATTTCTCGTCAAATATTGCCTAAACTTAAACTTAAAAATAGAAAAAATAATTTGATTTCATCATGGAATTTAGGTTTCTTTTCTATTGTTTTATTTTAATGATAATCAATCTTTAGAGGAGTTGTAAAATGGCAATCACCCGTGGACAATTAGCCAGGCTTAGTGGTGTAACCACCGAAGCAATCCGCTTTTATGAACGCAAAGGGTTATTAAAACCCGAACGAAATCCTTCTACCAATTACCGATACTACAATGAAACGGCCA
>CAYNLJ010000192.1:0-4749 GCA_964398005.1 uncultured Caldithrix sp.
TTATTTGTCCTTTTTTGGAAGATATTGAACAGGTCGAATCCCTGATTCGACACCATTTTCATGTGATCGAAATTGAACACAAAAGCGCCGGTAAACCAGTCAACGAATTCAGCTATGAATCCATCCATCTGACCATTGAATTGCCCGAAGATCAATTCAACGGTTTTATCCCTTACAGCGGACGCACCTGTGAAATTCAACTGCGTACCATTTTACAGGATGCCTGGGCCGAAGTGGAACACGAATTGATTTACAAAGCCAACTTTACCATGTTGAACGAATCCATCAAACGTAAGTTGGCTTCGTTGAATGCTACTTTAACCCTGAGTGACATTATTTTCCAGGAAATTCGTGACTACCAGAAAGCCATCAAAACGCTGCGCGAAAAATGCGATTACACCATGACGCAAAAAATCCTCTTGCCTAATGGTTCCGTCATTCCCGGTAATGGCCACAAATCTTATGATAATGTCGAACTGCCTTCGGCCATTATTTCCAAATCCAATATCGAAAAACAACTGTTCGAAGCCCTTGAAGCGCACAGTAAACAACAGTTTCCCAAGGCTATCGAAATTTACAGTCAGATTTTAAGACAGAAATTAAAACCCACCATTCGTTCCATTGTTTATAACCATCGGGGCATGGCCTATTTTGTACAGGGAGATTATGAAAAAGCGATTAAGGATTTTAATCAGGCGTACAAGTTTGATTCGCAAAATTTGCGTGCATTGAACAATCGTGGGCTGGCTTACCGTATGTTGAAAAAATATGATCTTGCCTTAAAAGATTTTGATCATTCTCTTGAAATCGATGCCTACCAGCACGAAGGTTACCACATGCGTGCCTTAACCTTTTACGATCTGCAGGACTTTCCCAAGGCTCTGGCCGATTGCAACAAGGCTCTGAATTTAAAACCGGATTATGCGCCGGCTCAGTCCTTAAAACGGTTACTGGTCTCCAAAATGAGCTTTTAAATCCACCAGGTCGCATCCAAAAATTTGCGCAGCCGTTTGGAGTGCAACAGAAATCTCTATTTTTCAGGAAGCAGATAATTTGCAGAAATTTTGAGTTTTGAGTTTTGAATTTTGAATGACTTCAACAGCTACTTTCTAATTCACAATTCCCAATTCCAGATTACTTTCTTATTTCAAACTTCGCCCTTCAAACTTCAAACTTCAAACTTCACCCTTCAAACTTCAAACTTCTTAAGGCTGATCATAACCGGAAGGCAAAATTCCACTGAACTCTAAAACTTTTAAACCCTTAACACGCGCGCAATGATCAGGGTTTTAACTACATAAAATAGTTTTAATGCTTTAACATGTTTTATCTCTACAAAGAAAGTCCTCTAAGGCACAAAACGCCAGACAATCTTAGAAAGCACGGCAATATCCTGGGATTTGATTTTGGAGCCTGAAGTATCTAACACCTGATTAATTACAAAGTAAAAATCACTGCCAATTACCGGAATCCAGCTTAAACGCAAGTTTAATACAATTTCCTGATCGTCGTTATTCCACTGCCCGTACAATGAGGTGATCAACTTCGGATTAAAGGCATATTCCAATCGGCCCCCTACTTCATGTGTGCTAAATTGGTTGCCTTTAAAATCGAGATAATTCCACTCATAATCACCACGCAAATTTAGATTTTTATTCACATTAAGACGCATCATAAACCGACTGGAGGTTCTTTTTCCATTGTAATAGCCGCCCCAACTGGTTTTATTTCCTACAAACAGGCGACGTCCACCAAAAGTAAACAGTTGAAGTTCGTGACGCGTGTTCCAATAGCGCCCTGGCTGGATTTCCAGTGTATCGTGCAGTGTAAAGGCTTCGTCCGGTTGATCAAACACACGCTGAATGTTGTATTCAAACCATTCGCCGCTTTTCGTTCCAAATCCCAGCGGCCGCCACTCGGCTTCAAACGATTCCAGAGCCCCTGTTTCATCATTCCAGTAATAATCCACGTCCACTGGTTTAAACTCGAACTTGCGTACCCAGGGTACAAACGAAGGTCGTGGACTAAGCTGGAGTTCGGTGTAAAAATGGCGGTAATTCTCTCTGCGTAGAAAGCCTACTTCAGGATTAAAGTTCTTTTCTACTACCCGATAGGCCAAATCGTACTCAATAAAATCATTGGGCAGGCTTAAATAAACCTTGTAAGCTAAATTTTGCTGATTTTCCAGTCCATCGGTTTTAGACCCGGCAATGGCCGCTCCAATCCGCAAGTTTTTGTCCCCCAAAAAATCAGAGGTAGCATAGCCAAAATCAATCCCTCCCACATAATTCGAGGTATCTTTGGCATTTTTAGCTGTGGCTATCACGCCCACATAGGACTGTTTTAACACATCCTGTTTAATTCGAATGACCGAATAATTGGTCGATCTTAGACTATCTTTGGCCGCTGTTTGGATGGACAAGGCGCCGATGTTGGTTTTTCCTGCTTTTCCTAACAATCGCAAACCACCAATAATGGGAACTTCTTCTCCTTCATGAAGACCTATTCTACGACTGTAAAAGACTTCGGATCTGCGGTCAATGCTGAAATCAAAAACTGATTGACCTTCCAGAAAAAACTGGCGCTTTTCGGGATAATAAAGGGAAAAGCGACTTAAATTGATCTTGGCCCGATCGGCTTCCACCTGAGCGAAATCGGTATGTACCGTTAAATTCAATTTCATGTTTGAAGTAATACGATAATTCAGGTCACCGCCAAACCTGGTAACCTGGTCGTACCCGGTTTCGCTTTCATTTTGAAAGCCTAAAGTAGCGTAGGGTTTAAATTCCCAGGGATCAGGATTTTTAATGCCATGCAGCCCCCGTAACTCGCCGGCCAGCGAAAGCATTTCAAGATCATAATCACGAGCCCAGGCCTGCCAGAGTAACTGTTCATTTTTACGTCGAATATTGCGTTCAAAATTTATTCCCCACACCTGTTCGGTTTCATCGGAAAAATTCAGGGTAGAAAAAGGTATCACAATTTCAGCAAACCAGCCCTGATCAGTGATTTTGGTGGCCACATCCCACACCCCATTCCAGCTGCGGTTTATTTTTTTTCCATCATCCCCGATTAAAGCATCGCTACGTGCGCCATTGGGATTAATCACAAACAAATAGCCATTACGCCTGTCATGGTAGGGATCTAAGACAACTTCAAAATTATCTTCAGCCCCGTAATGGAAATCCCTTCTCATTTCTTTGGCAATAATCTTTTGCGGTTCGCGGTCGTAACACCAAACCCCGATGTACATGCTGGTTTTAGTGTAAACCACGGCGACTTCCGTTCGCTCGGTGGGCGGTTGACCTTCATATAATTCCCGTTGCGTGAAATTGGATATTTTTTGAGCTTTTTGCCAACAGGGCTCGTTCAAATGACCATCTACTTTGGGAGGATGTTCAATTTTTAAGGCCTCAATCACATCCGGGTAAGAATGGCCGTTTTTTGCGCCAACTTGAGACTGTAATACTATCAACACTATCAATGACAGCAAAGTTGTCCTGAGCACCAATGGCAAATCCCTTTATCTGACAAATTGTAAAATGTAAGAAATAGAATAAGTAAAGTTAGTATTTTTGCCGGATTTTTCAAAAATATTTTTTGTTTTTCAGCAGAAATCTTACTTTTGAATTAATCCCAATTCATTCTTAATTTCGTTTCTACTGCAAAATAAACAAGGAGTCAGCACCATGCCCCAGAATTTAATTGAAAAAATTGCTCAAAAATTTGCTGTCGGCCTGGAAGGTGACCAGGAAGTACACGCTGGCGATTACCTGATGATACAACCGGCCTATGTGATGACTCATGACAATACAGGCGCAGTCATCCCAAAATTCAAAAAAATTGGGGTCAATAAATTTTTCAATCCGCGTCAGGTGGTGCACACGCTTGATCACAACATTCAGGACAAATCTGAAAAAAATCTACAAAAATACCGGAAGATTGAAGCCTTTTCCCGGGAGATGGGCGCTGATTTTTACCCGGCCGGTCGTGGCATCGGGCATCAAATCATGGTCGAAGAAGGTTACGCCTGGCCAGGTACCATGGTAGTAGCTTCCGATAGTCATTCCAACATGTACGGCGGGCTTGGCTGTTTGGGCACACCCATTGTACGCACAGATGCAGCAGCCATCTGGGCTTCCGGTAAAACCTGGTGGCAAATTCCCCCCGTAGTCAAAGTTGTTTTAACGGGTAAACTACGCCCCGGTGTCACCGGCAAAGACGTCATTATTACTCTGGCCGGTTATTTCAATAAAGACGAAGTGTTAAATCATGCTATTGAATTTACCGGTGATGGCGTTCAGCATCTGTCCATTGACCAAAGACTAACCATTGCCAACATGACTACCGAATGGGGCGCGCTGGCGGGTGTTTTTCCGGTTGACCAAAAGACCATTACCTGGTTACGGCAACGGGCAGAATACGTCAAAAAACGCGGCCTGGCCGGAGTACCATCGGATGCCGATGGTCATGGTGAACATCCGCGTTTGAATGAAAAAAGAATTAAGGAACTGGAAAACAATATTCCTCAGGCAGATGCTCAAGCCTACTACGCAAAAGAACTGGTTTTAGATTTGTCGACCGTGGTTCCTCATGTGGCCGGGCCGGACACCGTTAAAGTGGTCACTCCGGTTAGCGAACTGGCCCGGAAGAACATTAAAATCCACAAGGCTTATCTGGTTTCATGCGTGAACAGTCGTCTGGAGGATATTGCCCAGTCGGCCGAAGTGGTTAAGGGTAAAAAAGTGG
>CAYNLJ010000193.1:0-4746 GCA_964398005.1 uncultured Caldithrix sp.
AGGCCACATTGGTTGCCAACATTAAGGCTAATACCAAAATATTAACCAGGGTTAATAGTAAACGCATGATTACGCCTCCTCTGTTTGATTGATGTTAAAATTTCAAAATTCGCGTTATATTAAAACCCAAACGCAAATTATTACCCCTCAATTTTAAATCGGACCCGGCTAAATATTGCGACGGGTTTAAGGCCGCATTATTGCCCACAAAAATCTTGAAAAAATGTCCGCCTGTTTCCAGCTCAATACCAGCCACCAGCGAATTGTATTGGCCACGGAAGCCAGTCACGGTGGTATTGGTTTCTATAAAAACACTCCACATGCGCCCGGCGTAATATTGCCAATATGTGCCGATAGTAAAGGAATATTTAGTGTCCGGACAAAAGATATGACTATTGTACAAATAGGATGGTACAATTCCGATGGCCAGTTTCTTTTTCAACATCGAATTAATAATCAATTGTCCGTAGTACTGAAAATTCTTACTGTTACCTATGCTGCGATTGACCACTTCGGTGTTCCAGCCTGTTCCTACTCTTATGGCAAACAACGTCGGCAGGAATCGATTGTGCCAGGCCAGAAGTTGTTGCTTTAATTGCAGATCGACATTGTCCTGAAAATTACTGCGCGCCAGTGTGATCATCGTTTTTTCTGTTACCCCATAGGCCAACCCCATTCGAATACGCGAAGGCCCGTCAATACCCAAAAAGGCTTTGTCCGTTGACAGAGGCGGTAAAAATCGATGTGAAATTTCATATTCAAATTCGCCTTTTCGCAGAAACGTTGCTGTGGCAAAATGAGCACTTTGGGTAGAGTGGAACAATTCCAGTTTTGGTGCCACCTTTTTCTTTGGTTTCCATTTAACAGACTGCGAGTGCAGGCTGATAGCACCTAAAAATATGATCAAAAGAAAAGTTGTTAATTGAAATCTGTTCATTTTCATTCCTTAACTGCCTGTACTTTAAAGTTGACGATCACTTTCATCGTTTCATCTATTTTGTAAAACATGATGGAAGGGATTTTAATTTGGTGGTCCGAGAGTTTTACATCAAAAGTGCTTTTTATCTGTAACTGGTCACCATTTACCAGAATTTCACCAGGAATACGTCTTGCTTGTTTCACGCCATGACAATAAAACTCGCCTTCCGTCTCTACCTGATAATGATTTTCCGCCAGTTTTTTTACGGATACGATTTTGCCTTCAAACGATGCTTTTGGATATTGTTCACACTCCAGATAATTTTCGCGCATGTGCCTGTTGCGAAGTCCAATGCCGGTATCCAGCGTATTCAGGTCAACTTCAAAGTAGAATTGGGCATTTTGCAATTGATCCGGTCCCTCCCAGATCACGTATCCATCAATTTGGGAAGTCACACCTTCAAAATCCTCAATGGGAGCATCAGAAATGAATTTCACCAGATTTTGCTGATCAGGCTTAACATTATATTCAGTGGCCTGACTTGTAAAAAGACTTAGAGTCAAACTGATTAAAATTACACGCAGGATCTTCATTTTACTCCTCCTAAAAGGAAATCTTTTAATCAATGATTAATTTTCTTTGGCCCCATCGTCAATCCATTGTTGAATCGCATCGATAATCGGTTGGGCTAGTTTGCCACCCGGTGGCATAACCGTTTCCCCATCAGCAGCAGTCAGGCGCTTCATCAGGTAGCTTTGTGCACTGTTGCCTGGCACTACACGTTTTAAGCCGGAAGCACTTGATGGTACATTAACCAGATTCGCATAGGCTTTGCCAGCTGAGAGGTCAAGGTTGCCCTGTGCAGACACTCCTGAATGACACCCCACACAATAGGCATTAAAAACATTTTTTTGAATAGAAGATAAGTTGGGATCCACCTTGATTTCTATTTCGCATTGTGTGGTAATATTTTTTTCACAACTAAAAATCATAATTAATACAAATAAAGCTCCAATAGATTGCTTCAGGGTCTTCAAATCTGATTCCTTTTGATTTGTTTAATAAAAGTTCTATTCTTAAAATAGGATTAAGAGTTCACAGAATATTCATTGAATTGTAACGTTTTTATCACAATTGAAGGATCAGGGCTCATCGTGAATCGAAAACCTGACCTGACAAAGACATCATTATTGGCTATTTTTTTCCTTTACGGATTAGCACTGACTTCGCTGCAAATCGTTTACCTTCGTTTTTTTATTTCACTTTTTTATGGAAACGAATTAACCATAGGGCTGTTCTTTTTTAGCTGGATGTTTTGGACAGCTATCGGTAGTTTTGTCTTTGGCAGGACAAAAGTAGTCCTTGATTATTTGCCTACACACCATTTTCTGTTCGGCCTCTTTATTCCTTTCACTCTGTTGTTGATGCTTTTCATACGCGGTCAATTTTTGCCTGTGGGTAGTGAGCTGCCAAACATGAGCCTGACGATTTTCACAGCTCTTACTTCACTGATCATATTTGGTTTGCTTTCCGGAGGGCTATTTCCACTTTACACCCGTCTTTTAAATCAAGCGACACAGCAACAAACTGATGTGGCCGGCAGCCATGTTTACCTTTGGGAAACAACAGGCTCCTTGTCTGGAGGACTGCTTTGTGGATTGCTATTAGTTCGGTTGTTCTCCATAAGCCAAATTGTGGTTGGATTTGCCATCTTACAATTTATGCTTTCCTTTTATTTTTTATCAAAAACAAAAAAAGCCCGTAAAAGTCTGATCATTTCTCTCTACTTTTTAATCGGCTTTTTGGCAATGAGTAGCTTTTTAAGCAGTTTTGAGCAACGCTTTAAAAATTTATGGCAGGGGATGACCATTGTTGCCCAACGTGGATCCCCTTACGGTGAGCTTGTTCTTACCCGCCTGGACCACAACTACACCCTTTATCAGGACGGTGTCCCTTTATTTACTCTACCGGATCCGCAAACAGCTGAAGAAACCGTTCATTATGCCTTGCTCTTGCATAAAAACCCCAAAAAAGTCTTGTTGATCGGAGGTGGATTTTCCGGTGCATTGTTTGAAGCCTTAAAACATCCCTCCCTGCGACAACTGCATTACATTGAAGTCGATCCCGAAGTTGTTCGGCTTTACAAAAAATTTTTCCCGGAAAATTGGCAAATTTTAACCCAAAAGACGCATCTTTTCATTCACCAGACAGATGGCCGGACCTTTCTAAAGCAGAATCAGCAAAAATTTGATCTCATCATTATTGCTTTACCTGATCCATACACGGTACAACTTAACCGCTTTTACACCAGAGAATTTTTTGCACTGTGCAAAAAACACCTAAAACCTGATGGAATTGTTGCCTTTCAGCTTAGCGCCTCCGAAAACTACCTGAGCCAGGCCCAGGCACGATACCTTAAAGCGATTGAACAATCCTTTAGCCCTTTGTTCAGGAACTGGGCTTTTTTACCAGGTGAAAAACTTCAACTATTTTTAACCAATGACACACACCCCCTTCCACTTACAGCAGACTCACTCATTAAACGCCTACACGAACGCCGGATCGAAACACTATTTGTTCAGGATTATTATATTCCTTTTAAATTGATGCCTGACCGTGTCAAGTTATTTAAAGACGCTTTCAGAAACACCAACTTTCCTTTTTACAACTCAGATTACCGACCTTTGGCTTACTATTTTGACACCATTCTATGGGCAGCCAAAACATCAACCGTAATTGCTCATTTTTTTAACCGTCTTTTTTATTTCCCTTTCAGATATTTTTTGCTCGTTTTTTTTCTTCCCTTTCTACTCATTGTACTAGCCATATTACTTCAAAGGAAAAAAGAACGGGCTGCAGTGATTGCTGTTGCAGGCATGTTTTCGGTAGGTTTTACTGTAATCAGCCTCGAGTTGTTACTCCTTATCGCCTTTCAGGTGACACACGGTTACCTTTATCAGCAAATTGCCATTTTCATTGCCCTGTTTATGGGTGGCATGGCGGGCGGGAGTCAGGTCGCCATCAAATTTCTTGAAAGAGCTAAATTACATCTGTTAAATTGGATTTTACTTTCGATTTTCTTTTTGGCTTTCATTTCTTTCTTGAATGGTCTGGGATTACCTTTCATTTCGACGTTAACTTTTTCCAGAGGAGCTTTTTATTTACTGGCAGTTTTTTGTGGTTTCAGCGGAGGATTTACCTTTCCCTTGTTTAATCGCTTATACCTGCAAACCAAAACGGATCACAAACATAGCGGAGTCGTTTATGCTTATGATTTACTTGGTTCATTACTGGGTTCACTACTCAGCAGTATTGTTTTAATTCCGATATACGGCTTGAGTGCTACGGGCTACTTTTTGGCCATACTCAATTTATTAATTTGCCTGCTTTTTTTGTTTAAATAAACGCTTTAAGATTTTCTTTAAAATGCTATCAGGTATTGTCATTATTAAGTATTTTTAAAATTAGGACTCAGCGTTTAATCCCCCAACCCCAATTTTTGGTCAAAAACAATCGTATTAAATAAAATTTTTGTAAGAATTAAATCAAACTGCCGACTAATATAAATAGAAAGCCAACAAAAAAATAATCTGGAGGGATAAATGAGAGCAAGATTTTATGGTTCAAGCAAAATTAAAGCCATTTTCATTCCTTTTTCCGGGGCAAAAACATCACAGGACCTCTTCCCCAATTACGAAATTTCGATCGAAAAAAACAAACGTCGTTTCACAAATACCAGTCAATATAAAATGAAAGTAGATAAAACACAGGTTTGGGCCTCTTAGTGCAGGTATCATTTACTTTTCATATTTGAATTTTTATTGATC
>CAYNLJ010000194.1:0-4736 GCA_964398005.1 uncultured Caldithrix sp.
CCCTGTCATTAACGAGCATTTAATTTATCAAACCAACCCTATAAAATCAAATCAATTTTTTTCAATTTTTTGCATAAAACACAAGTTTATCAAAGTCTCTCTTAAACCGCTTTCGGCCACCCACAAAAATTTTATCTCCGGCCGCTTCTTTCTCTGCATAACTTTGAAATTCCGGTAGTCTTCAACAATTTTATCTTCTGTATTTAAACCTACCAGTATGTTGAGTGTTTCAGGAGTTGGATTAAATTTTTCCGGTGAAGTTACAATAATTTTTGGAATAAAACCGAAAATGGACTGAAACGTCTTTTTTACTGTTTCCTCCTCCTTTCGGTCAGTCATCCAAACTATCAGTTTGTAAATAAGAAGATCCGCCGGAGTGTTTAAAAATTTTGAGAGAAACGTTTCGTCCGGCTTTAGTTCTCCGGTGAAGGATTGACAATGCCGGGCTGTTAAATCGAATTTAAATGACCCGTGACTGATAGAAAACAGATTACTTTCTGGTTGTTGGCCATTGATTTGCCGGTTTCTTTTTGAACCCTCCAATTTAAAGTTAAAATTTTCCGTCAGTATCCCCCGGGAATTCAATGCAAACCCGGCTATGGCCAGTGGGTCTTTTCCCGCCCGTGTCTTTCTCAATCGTACCCCCCTGCTATCTGTAATTTCAATATGCCATTCTGTTTTTTGTGCAGGAATTGGGAAATAATATTTTGCGTAAACATTTTCCGGGATGATGGGAATTTGATTCACAGACACCTGGCCCTTAAAAGCTTTAGGAACCTTGACACTAAGCTGAAATCTTTTTTTCTTGCGAATCCATTTAAATCGGTGTTCATTTACATGAACAGTAAACTTTTCCCAGACTAACGGTATCTGTAAACGAAGATGCTCAAATTGGATTGAAACTGAATTAAATTCTGGTTGTGTCAAGGGAGGGCTTAATAACAATGGTTGAATAACTAATAAATTCTCCTCAGGTTTAAATTGCCAATACACCTGCTTGTCAATTTTTACTTTCAGATTTTGAACCTCATCCTGAAAAGAAGAAAAAACGCTTTTCCCATAGCGATGGCAAGCCAGCTTTAAACGGCCCAGAGAAACAGCCTGATGATGTGCCAACATTTTCACCACTCCACCTTGCAAGCCTTGTCCCAAATGGACTGTATAAAATCGACTGAGCTTAAAGAGTAATCTAAAAAATGGACGATGAGCATCAGGCAGCCAACTCCATATCTTTTCGAATGCCTGATCGCTCCAGAAAAAATGGTTTTGAAGGCTTAATTGTAAAAAAAGTAAAAAACGTAGCGGACTCTGCTGTACCTGTTGCTGCCAATAGATTTCCAGGGCAGGGATGTTCATCGTTTCCCACATTTGCTGTAAATTTAATTTTAGGTCTTCCCGGGGATTAAATTCTTTAAATAAATGGCGATCGATCAAATGCTGTTCTTTAATGTCCGTCAAGGTCAGATACTTTTTCAGCCAGACAGGAATCGGCTGTTGGTTAATGCGCAGAGCCAAGGAAAATCGCTTTAAAAAGAAAGAGAGATAGAAATGTTCTTGAATCTGCTTTTCAGCATCCGGGTGTTTAAAAATTCGTTTTAATATTCCCGAAATCAACTCAAAATGTCCCAGTTGCAGGTGTAACTGCAACTGGTAAATCAAAAATTGTGCGTCCAAATCCGGCACCAGTAGCCGGCCCAAATGGGCCATGGTTCTGATCTTCGCAAAATCCTGATCCAGTGTTTTTAAGAAGTCAGTAGCCTCGGTTTCGATATTTGCAATAGGATGGAATTTGTATTCCCATTCTCTGATTTCATTAAGCATATTTAAAACTGATGGAAATTTGTTTTGCAATCTTTTAGGAGCGATTAAAAAACACTGAAAATTTTCAGGTTGCAGGCTAATTTGGGCAAGTTTTTTAATTTGCTGACCAGTGTTTAGATCAAGCCCACTCAACCTACGTTTATTGAATAATTGTAATTCTTTATGTGATCCTTCAAGCACAATTACATGAATGTTAAAATAATCAATAAATTGAATCCTTAGCTGCGCATTTTGATAAAGACTGTAAAAAATTCTGGTTTGCGGAAAGCGATAGACATATTTTTGAAATTTCGATTCACCAGAAATTTTTATTACAATGGAACCATCAAAATTTTGAATTTGAGTTTCAGAGAAACTTATCTGTTCAAGAAAAGTAGTTATTTTTACTTGAGAATTATAGCGATGATTCAGAGAACTTAAGACAAATTTTTCAATTTTTGATAAGAGCGAGGAATTTTGCATTTTCCGATTCCTAATTAAGTCGCAATTAGCTCAAATCTGTTGGCAAATTTGCTTTACCATAAAGACATTGACTGGTAGCAGAAATTTAAAATGTTACCCTTGAGCCCGGAGGTTTGAGTTTGCCTGTTAAGGTCATTCAGGTCATGCACAGTATAAAACCGTCTTTAGTTAATTACAAATCAAAATCTACTCAAGGGAGTGTATTAATTCAACTAAAAGAAAAGACGGCTGATATCCACATAAAAAATGAAAATTAACAGGGTAAACAGAATGACCAGCCCGATTTGCTGCACTTTAAGCTTGACACTGGTCGGTATGGGTTTACCTCTCGCCCCTTCAATTAAAATAAAAACCAGGTGACCGCCGTCCAGCGCAGGAATGGGTAAAATATTAAAAAAGGCCAGCACCGTGCTTAAAGCAGCAATTAAATACCACAAATAAGCCCAACCTGCCTGGGCAGCATCCCCGGCCATTTTGGCAATCATGATTGGACCGCCAATAATTTCCTTGGCAGACTTCTTTCCGGAAACCACCCATAAAATGCCACGAATATTAAGGTTTAACAGGTCAAAGGTATTTTGAATTCCTAGGCCAGCAGCCTGCACCAGACCCACTTCACGATGTTCATAATAATAAGAGATACCAATTTTTCCTACTTGTTCAACTTCGCCCTGCTGATTTTTTTCCTCGAAAGCCTGGGGAGTAATTTGTGCAGCTAAGAGCGAATCACCTCTTTTCCATTTAATGGTAATAGGCTGGCCCGGGTACTTACGAATAATCTCCGTCATTTCCAGCCAGTCTTTCACCGGCTGATCGGCAATAGCAACGATTTCATCACCACGTTTTAGACCTATTTCTGAGGCAGGCATTCCAGGGGAAACTTCCCCTACTTTGGCAGGAATGAGAGGCCCCACATCAAATTGTTCAGAATTACTCTCTTCAAACCATTCTTTTTTATAAACCAAATTTACTTTTTGTCCCTCACGTAGTACGGTAAAAACGATGTCATGACTTAAATTGTCCACAAATTTTTCCTGAACTTCATTCCAGTTGTGCACCGGTTGATTATTCACCTCTAAAATTTCATCATATTTTTGAAAACCAATCTTTTGAGCAATTCCTTCGTTCCCAATGTAGCCAATTTTTGTGGTGGGAATAATTTTTTCACCCTGGACAAAATTTAATATCGTCAATACCAAAATGGCCAACAGAAAATTCATGATCACCCCGCCGGTAATAATTACGACCTTGCGCCAGGTTGATTTAGACTGGAATTCATCAGGAGCACCCGTAACATTAGTGTCCATGCTCTCATCAATAAAACCGGCCATTTTAACATAACCGCCCAATGGAATGGCTGATATGGTAAACTCTGTTTCGCCTATCTTTTTGCTAAACAATTTGGGAGGAAAACCAATCGAGAATCTTTCAACACGAACCCCCATTAATTTTGCCGCTAAAAAATGTCCTAATTCATGAATAATAACCAGAATTCCGAAAACAAAAATGATAGCCAACAAGTTATTCATAAATTTATTCTCTCTCTTTTAATGAAATTTATTTTTTTGAACAAATAGGTTAACTTAGATAAAGCAAAAATGTTTCTGTTTATTCCTGTTTCGTCCTATTTGTTGTTCGTTTTTTTAGTAGTTTAAAATTTTAAGCCATTGGATTCAAGCCTAAATTAAATCCAATACCAGGCAGGCATGAAGTAACCATGAATTCCTGCAAAATTCTGTTGAAAAACACAATCAAAAAAATTGGCAAAATATTCTCAAAATCGACAAATTAAAAGATTAATGGAACGATCTTACACTATCATGGTTAATCTTACTTACATGTATGATGAGGGAAACGATGAACTTTTTAAGATTTTTAATTTTATTGATGTCAATGATCATTCTTAGCTGTCAATCAGACGGACGAAGCCTGGCAGCAGATAAAACGACTGAAAATTCGCCAATTATTAAAGCCCAAATTAACAACCCCGAATTAGATGAATTGTCCGGAATCGCAGCCAGCCAAACAAATTCAAAGGTCTTTTGGGTTCATAATGATAGTGGTGATAAAGCACAACTGTTTGCCATTTCTGAACAAGGTGAGCTATTGTGTACCATTCAAATGCCAGGCATTGAAGCACAGGATTGGGAAGATATTTGCCTCGGACCTGGACCTCAAAAGGACTCCACTTACATTTACATTGGAGATATTGGTGATAATAAAGCTCAACGAGACATTAAAACCATTTACCGAATATTAGAACCTGATTTGAGTCAGGTAAAAAGCGGTGCGGTTTTAATTGAAATGAATGTGGCAGCGATTCGTTTTCGCTTTCCTGATGGAGCACGCGATGCCGAAGCCTTGATGTCTGACCCGCTAAGCGGAGATTTGTACATCGTCAGCAAAAGAGAAACTAAGGTTGGCGTTTACCGGCTGGAATTTCCTCAGGCAAC
>CAYNLJ010000195.1:0-4732 GCA_964398005.1 uncultured Caldithrix sp.
CAACCCCTTCAAAGACAGAGATTAAATCTACCTTTTCCCCTGATGGTAATTTACCTGCCTTCATCGGTCCGCCGGAAATGAAAATGGTGGGTACATTCAAACGTACGGCTGCCATCAACATGCCAGGTACAATTTTGTCGCAGTTGGTAATGCAAATGATGCCATCCAGCTGGTGAGCCTGAACCACAGTCTCCACGCTGTCGGCAATCAATTCCCGACTGGCCAGCGAGTAACGCATGCCAATGTGGCCCATGGCAATACCGTCATCCACACCAATGGTGTTGAATTCAAAGGGCACGCCACCCGCCTGACGAATGGCCTCTTTAACCACCTGTCCCAGTTCATGAAGATGCACATGTCCTGGGATCAGATCGGTGTACGAATTGGCTACGCCAATGAACGGCTTCTGAAAATCCGCATCACTTTTAATAACACCGGTTGCTTTAAGTAAACTGCGATGCGGTGCTCGTTCGATACCTTTTTTAACCTGATCAGAACGCAATTAAGCTGCCTCCTTCGCATTTAGTTACTTTTCAGATAAACTTCTGCTTCTCGGGAGTCAATCCCGAAATCCGATGTAAATTTTTTTTGGGGGAGTTATGGATTTTTGTGATCTCGGGATTGACGCCTTCTTAGCCGATAATAATAAGGCTAATAAGAATAAGAATAATAATCCCGAGAAGGAGGAGGTTATCTAAAATCTGAAGATTTAATGCAGGTAAAATGCGAACGTCAACTTCCGAACGGCCGGAAGTAAATTTTGCAGAACTTATTTTCATATTCGCATTTTGCATTTTTATTCATTTCTTTAAAATTATTTCCGCCAAATATAAGTGCCCATTTCGCATTTGTCAACAAAAATTCAAAAAAAATCTAAAAAAGATTAAATTCAGGGAAATTACATTACCAATAAGCTGTTAAATTTTAAAGGGTTATTACAGTGATTAAAATTTAATAAATGTTCATTGACGAACTCAAAAATATCAAAAGACTACCGATATTTATTTCGTAACTGAATTATTTGCCTGAAAGGACAGGGGATTTCTAATTAAATAGAGGATAGCCATGCCTTACACCATTCGATTCGACAAAGAAAAAAATTGTATCAGAGTTAGAGTAACGGGTGAATTGAATTTAGAACTGTTAAAAAACCTGGCCAAAGATGTTTCAAAGCATGTCAATCGAACAGAAGGTTGTTACATTCTCAATGACTTGCGGGAAGCTGTAATTTCAGAGGGAATTTTAAATATCTATCAGATGCCCTGTTATGCAAAGGAATTAGGTGTGCAACCCACTTGTAAACGAGCCCTGGTTGTAGGTGATAAAAGTTCTGATTTTTACTTTCTGGAGACCGTGTTCATTAACCAGGGACATATCGTAAAAATGTTCCGTACGATAGAGGAAGCTGAAGCCTGGTTATTTCAAGCAAAAGGTTAAGGCAGACAAACCGCAACATATTTTTCAAATTCCCACAGAAAATTTTACAAATTTTGAATTTTAAATTTTGAGTGTTGAATTAAAATTAACTTTACGTTCCATAAAGTTTGAAATAATTTGGATTTTATTTCAATACCATTCCTAAAAACCTTTAGCACAGATTCAGGAAGTAGAAATTTTCTCAAAATGTTTAATTCAGATTTTAAAACTCACCCAAACAAATTTTGTAGGTAAGCTTCTTAAGAAAAGCCGAAGGCTTAAAATGATTATAGAAGCAGATTGTCAAAAAAATTAAAAAATCCGAAGGATTGAAATTAATAAGAATCCTTCTTAAAACCACTTTTCAAAAGATTTGGTTCATTTTTAGAAAACAGATTTTGGCCTTCGGGCGCCGAACTCTGCTTCACAGGGAGCATTCTTGGTAACATGCTTGTTCAATTTGTTACACCAGAGCGCCAGAAAAGTTCGGCAGGTTCCGGAACCATCAATCGCTTCCTCTTTTGGAAAATCGGCAAATTCACAGCGTAAATCGCAGAATTTGATTTTACTGCTGGTCACACCCGCATTGTCCTTCTTCATAAATATTGCTCCTAGATATTAATCAAAAGTTCAGGATATGCTTCCATCAACTTAATAAATTGACTTTAAATTTGTAGGCAAAGCATGCCTTTTCCTATTCTTAACTCCAAACTCTTACACCCTTAATTTTCTTTTTCCAAAGCTCAAGCTGAAGCTTGAGTTACGATGGCGCAGGCCTAAAACCTGCAGTTATCACCGATATGGTTTTTATTCAGGGGCAAGGCATGCCTTGCCTTTACCATTCAACTATTGAACTATTCAACCATCCAACCAAAATAATGCCTTGCTCCTACTCTTATACTCTTATACCCTTACACCCTTACACTTTCATCTATTCCCTTCCCGGCTTTTTGCTCTTCTCAAAAAACTCCTTCTGCAATTGACCGGCTTTCTGATCCGCCTTTACCTGTTTAATGGCCTTTGCCAATAGTTGCACACGGTGTTCCAAAATCATTTTTCCCAAATTGGCATTAGCCGGACTGGCATCGCCTGCGTAGTGATTGGGAAAACGGGCATACCACCAGATGCCGGTCCAAAAATCCGGCAGCCTGTCCAGACGATGCTGATCTTCTCCCGATTCATTTTTTACATACTCTAACTTTACCAATTCCGGACGGTGTGCCATCATCAGCGAAGTTTCCAGCTCCCCACCATGGTAATCAAATTCAGATTTTTGCAGTTCTTGAATTTTCTTTTCAAACGCTACGTCCTGTGGCTCACGGTAAAGATAAACCACGTAGTCCCGCTCTTTTTCCAGCTGTGCCTGACAAAAATAATCCAAAAAGCGATTGTTGCCGCCGTGGCCATTGACCAGTAAAATTTTTTCGAAACCATTACGCGCCAGTTCATCGCAGGTTTCCTGTAAAAAACTCCAGACCAATTCATGGCTGTAGGCGATGGTGCCCGGTTGGTGCCTGGCTTCATAAATCTGTCCGACAAAGTAGGATGGAAAAACCACCACATATTCTTCTTTAGCCGCAGCCAGTGCAATGGCCCGGATGTTTATCAAATCGGTGCCAACGGGCAAATGTGGGCCGTGCTTTTCCATGATACCCAGAGGAATCAGACAGGTTTTTGCCGCTCTTTGCACTGCAAAAGGAAAATCCGTTGCGGTCAATTCTTCGTACTGTACGGGTATTTCTCTGGTCATGGCATCATCTCCTGCATTAATATTAATGAAAACGGAAAACAAAATAAACAGTGTAAAGACTAAAAGTGTTTTAAACTGCATTGTTAACCCCCTTTCCCATCATTGGACTATTCCAAAGATTTGAGCTTTTCACTTATTAAAAGCCATTTTTCTAACATTGTAAAAAAACCGGAAAAGAAAGGCGATACCGGCAAAGGACAAGCCACTCAAAAATCCCAGCCAGATGCCGTTGACATTTAAATGAAGCGAAAAACCCAAAAAGTAGCCAACCGGCAGGCCTAAAATCCAGTAAGCCACAAAACTTAACACCATGGGCACTTTCACATCCGTCAGGCCGCGTAAAATGGCCACACCGGCTGCCTGTGCACCATCTGAAATCTGAAAAAGAGCGGCAATGATCAATAACGAACTGGCGATTTCAATTACAGATTCGTCCTTTACAAACAACAGCGGGAGTTGATGCCTTAGTAAGACGAAAATCAAACCAAAGCAACTCATCAGTGTTACCGACAGCAAGACTGTGGCCAGACCAGCCCGCCGAACATTAACCAGGTCCTTTTGGCCCAAAAAACTTCCGACACGAATCGTGCCCGCAGCCGTTATGCCCAGCGTAATCATGAATGACATGGAAGCCATGCTTAAAGCAATTTGATGAGCAGCCAGGGGTTTACTTCCCAGCCAGCCTATCATAATGGCCGAAAAGGAAAACGCACCGACTTCGAAAAAGTGTTGAAAACCAGTAGGAATACCCAGGCGGATGATTTGTTTTACTCTTTCCCAATTCAATCCTTTCAAAGCAAACGAAATCTGAAAAGGTCGAAATCTCGGGCTGTAACGTAAAAAGACCAGCAAAGCCGCTGCCTGCACAGTTCGTGTTAAAAAGGTCGAAATACCGGCGCCGGTCAACCCTAAGGCCGGCACTCCCCAGTGGCCAAAAATCAACAACCAGTTACCAAACACATTCACCAGATTGGCCACCAGCATGACGTACATGGCCGGCTTGGTAATACTCAATCCTTCCAGAAACTGTTTGGCCGATTGAAAAATGACAAAGGGTACAAAACTAAAGCCAATGATGCGGGCGTAAGGAATGGCTAACTCAACCACAGCAGGTGGTTGGTTTAACAGATTTAAAAAAGGCGCCGCATAAAAAATAAGAATTGCCAGGCCACCGGTAAAAAAGATGTTAAACCACAAACCATTCTGCAACACCTGTCCACAGGCAGGCAGATCTTTTTGCCCCCGGGCAATGGCCACCAGGGGCGTAATAATCAGCGACAGGCCCAAACCAAAGACCAGAAAGAGGAAGGCCAGGCCATTAACCAGAGCCGCAGCCGCCAGTGAATCCGGCCCCACATGGCCGACCATCATGCTGTCCACCACGCCTAACATCACATGCCCTAAATGAGCAATCGAAACCGGGTAGGCCAGAACTAAGGTTTCTTTAAAATGTGTTTTGTAGGTTCGAAAAAAAACTTTCATAATTACCTTTTTTAAATAGGTTTAGTCTAAGGCAAAGTGTTTTAAAAATCAAACTATTTTTTCTCTTACTTTCAAACTTTAGGT
>CAYNLJ010000196.1:0-4712 GCA_964398005.1 uncultured Caldithrix sp.
AGCAGAATTTCTATGGAAATCAGACCAATGGTAATCGAAATTTCCCCAATAGAGGGCCAGTATTGTTGCATGATGTAGGGCGGCTTGTAAGCAATGACAAACACGTTAAAGCGGTTTAAAGCCACGCCTAAAATGACCAGTAATGAAGCGGTGTAAAGCAGGGTACGCGATTGTAACACTTTGTCCCAGAAAAACATGCGCACCGGAATAATCACGCCAAAAAGCATTTCAATAACCCACATGATGGAGTAGAGGCTTATTTCATTCAAATAAACATAGGTGCCGCGAATAACCATATCGCCCAATTTGAAGGCTAAATAAACGCCTAACAGAGGTCCGACAAAACGGGCTAATTTTCGTAAAACATCTATTTCCGGTTTTAGACCCAGCGAACGCGAAGCCGTTAACGATTCCATAATTACCATGGGAAAACCAACCGAAAAGGCAGAAAGCAGAAAAAGCAATGGCGAAATTGGCGTTTGCCACAAAGGATGTACTTTTGGACCTGCGATCAACATTAAGGTGCCCAATGAAGATTGGTGCAAACAGGAGAGGACCACTCCTAAAATAATGAAGAAAAACATGGTTTTGCCCAAAAAGGAATCGATGAAGCGTAACAAGCCGTCGATCGGTTTGTTTAAAAATTTTAATGCACCTTTCAGATGAACGCGTCCGATGAATCGTTCACAAACAATTGGGAAAAATTCAACGTAAAGTGTAGCCAGGTAGGTCATTACGCAAATACCTACTTCAAATAAAACAGAATTGCTGTTGCCCATAATGGGTACATGCCAGATGTTGTAATAACGACCCAGGTCGAACATGACGCCGATGGCGACAAAGGTGTAGCCTAACATGGCGGTCATGATTGCCGGCCGTACCAGAACGTGAAAATCTTCCCTGTAAAAAATGTGCACCAGGGCCGAAGTGGTAAATCCTCCGGCGGCCAGGGCTACACCTGCGGCCACATCAAGACCAATCCAGATGCCCCAGGGATATTGATTGTTCAAATTGGTCACCGCTTCTAAGCCAAAACCGAAACGCAAAATACTCCAGATGATTCCATTGGCTGCCAAAATGAGCAGCACAATCACCCCTTTTGACAAAAAAGGTCGTTTTATGGGCTGTGGTTTGTAATATGCTTCCATGCCTACTCCTCTTCTTCTCGATTTTGTTTACCAAGCC
This sequence comes from uncultured Caldithrix sp., assembly GCA_964398005.1. Classification (GTDB taxonomy): domain Bacteria; phylum Calditrichota; class Calditrichia; order Calditrichales; family Calditrichaceae; genus Caldithrix. The sequence continues at coordinate 1,186 of CAYNLJ010000196.1, forward strand.
ACATGATGCCGCCCAATAAGGCGTAAAGGGCAACCGGTGGAACGAAGAATTTAAAAATCGCGTGTTGAATGGGCTCGGTAGCACCCGGTGCCGGATCAGTGCCCAGGTCAGGAAAACCCAATTTGTTAAAATCCTGACTGCCCAAATAGAGCCAGGAAGTTCCGCCGACTTCATGTTCGCCAAACACATGGTCGTAATAGCGATCGGGATTTTTGCGAATGCGCTCGTGCGCAATCTGAATCAATTCGTAGCGTTTGCCAAACGTCAGCGCTTCCGTGGGACAGGCTTCTACACAAGCCGGTGGTTGCCCTTTGGAAGTGCGTGTTTCGTAACAGAGGTCGCATTTCATAATTTTGGGTTCAATGGCCTTGTGGTACTCAAAGGCAGGAACCTGAAATGGACAGGCGACCATACAATAGCGGCAACCGATGCAACGGCTTTCGTCCCAGATGACTGCGCCGTTTTCCTGTTTGCTAAACGCGCCGACAATACAAGCCGAAACACAGGCCGGGTGATCGCAGTGCATGCACTGCACTTTTACGGTCACCTGTTGCTGTTCGTCCTTTTCCGAAGGGTAACCATTAACCACCGTTAAGGCGGTGTGGTCAGGACGACGCAGGTGGTCAAAAACACTGTGGTCGCTGTAATCATCAATGTTACCGGCCGGCAAATCGTGTTCTACTTTACAGGCGTATTCGCACTGCCGGCAACCGATGCAGACCGTGGTGTCAACCAGAACCCCAAAACGGTCGTCCGAAAGTACATTTTTGGGCGTTGCCTTGGCATTTTTAGCGCCTACAGCCGTCAGCGAGGCTGCGCCCATGGCTTTTAAAAAGTTTCTTCTGGACTGTGACATGATTAATTTTCCTTGTTTTGTTTTATCAAATCCTGTTCTTTCATCGATCTTAAAATCTCTTCTTCCGAACCAAATTTATTGTTTAATACCATAATGGAACTGGCTTGCAAGCATGCCTGCAAAAAGAAACTGATCCCGTTACAGACTAAAACTTCTACCCCTGCATCAGACAAAGCCCTTAACCGTTGTGCCAGACTTAATTGGCCCAGATCAATGGTTTTGGGACTAATTTTCTGTCTCCCGAGATCAATTATTTTAATTTGCCGGCAAACATCAAAAACAGGTGCCACTCTGTCTTGCCAGATGGGTATTGCCACTTTCATTGCATCCATAAAACTGTTTTCCAATGGAAAAAACAAATTATGTGCCAATATTCACAAAAAATTGTAGGTTCAAAAGAAACAAATGATTGCAAAGGTGAATATTCTCCGTGAGGGAGGCAAATAAATGCAATGATGCAACCATTATCGTTGCATCATTGCTACTCAATTAGAGGGGAGGTCAATGGGATGTTTAACGACGTCGTCCGTCAATTTTAGGCAATGAAATACCCAGGCGTTTAATTTTGCGGAAAAGTGTGGTCTTGTGCATGTTCAGGGCACGGGCTGCCGCCTGACGGTTCCAGTTGTGTTCCTTTAATGTACGTAAAATCAGTTCGGCTTCCATGTCCTGTAATTTCTGCTGGTAGCGCTCCTGCACCTCTTCTCTATGCTGTTCAAAAATATCCAACGGTAAATGTTTGTCGTGAATGATCTGATCATTACATAAAACAAAAGCGTGCTCAATAATGTTTTCCAATTCGCGTACATTCCCAGGAAAGGAATAATGCATTAAGATTTCCAACACTTCGGGAGCTACACCCTGTATATTTTTGTTCTGCAGATGATTAAATCGCCTAATAAAATGTTCAATGAGTAAAGGGATGTCCTCTTTTCTTTGACGTAAAGGTGGAATGTGCAGACAAACTACTTTTATTCGGTAGTAAAGATCCTTGCGAAAATCACCGTTTTTTACCATAGCTTCAAGATTCTTATTGGTAGCGGCAATGATGCGTACATTGGCTTTCAAGGTTTCAACCGAACCAAGCGGCTCGTAGGTTCTTTCCTGTAGAAAACGCAGCAACTTTACCTGAAAGGCCGGTGACACATCGCCGATTTCATCCAGGAACAGAGTGCCACCTTCGGCCAGGGCGATGCGGCCTGGCTTGTCCCGTTTGGCATCGGTAAAGGCGCCGGCTTTGTAACCAAATAATTCCGATTCCAGTAAATTATCCGGCAGGCCGCCGCAATTAATGGCCACAAAGTTTTTTTTCGATCTGGGACTCAACTGGTGAATTACGCGGGCGATTAATTCCTTTCCGGTACCGCTTTCACCTTCCAAAAGAACAGTGCTGTCACTCTCGGCAATCTGTGGCAACACATCAAATAATTGCCACATTTTGGCATTTTTTGAGATGATATCATGATAGGAAAAATTCTTGCGGATGAATTTACGTAAATCGTCTTCGGTGCTTAAATCACGAAAAGTTTCTACACCTCCTAAAACTTTCCCGTTTTTATCTTTTAAGGCAGATGCTGATATACTGATGGGAATACGTTGTCCTGCTTTATTAATAATGTAAACTGTTTTAAAAGATGTTGTTTGTCCTGTTTCAATGGCTTTCTTTAACACGCAATCAGTTTCACAGATATTAGCTCTGAAAACATCAAAACATTTCTTACCGATAACTTCTTTACAGTTAAAACCGGTAATCCTGCAACCGGCTTTATTAAAGGAAGTAATGTTAAAATCATGATCAATAGTAAAAACACCATCAGTGATATTGTCCAGGATAATTTCAGTTAAATTTTCGCATTTAATTTTGGAATCAATCATGGTTCACTCCAGACCGATTGATCGAGTTTTAAGCCAAAGCCTGAAATATTATTGCTTTGAACGAATTAAATTTTTCAAGCTAAATCATGGAACAATGTTTCCTTGAGAAAAATGTAGCAATATTTATACCTAAATCATAGGGCCATTGGTTTCTTGAAATAAATATTTAAAAAACAGCGAATTAAACCAATGAAGTAAGTCTTTTGATATTGTTTCACCCTGAAACAAATGAAACATATCTTTTCAATATTCATTATTCTTTGTTTTTTAAGAATTAAGAGAAAAAAATCCCAAAACAGAGAAACATAATGTTTCAAAAAGAAAATCAGGGGTGCGATATTGCAATTTAATAAAACCAAATAAATCAAGTAGTTAGGCTTCTTAATTAAATATGGTACGCAAATTGCAACATTGTTTGTGAAAATTTAAACAAAAAATTGGTTTAACAAAGAAAGGAGTAACGTAATGTTGCGCAGGTATTTAACCATTTTAAGTCTTATTTTAGGTTTAGCCTTCTTGTTCTCATGCTCTTCTTCTAATGATAATGATGATAAAGAAAAGAAGAGCAACTTTGAAGTCATTCAACCGGTCGTTGATGAAGCGATTTCCAACTGGAGTAATCCGGTCATTTCAGCTCAGGCTTTGCATGATGCATTGAATGATTATTTTGTAGTGAGTGTTCGCGCTCCGGAACACTATGCTCTTGGCCATGTGCCGGGTGCCATTAATATCTACTGGAGAGATATCGCCAAAGAGGCTAATTTGGCTAAAATTCCGAAAGATAAGAAGGTTGCTG
>CAYNLJ010000197.1:0-4691 GCA_964398005.1 uncultured Caldithrix sp.
CCGAATTCATGCCTCCGCCAGTCCGGCTGGCCAGACGACATTGCAAATTCTGTTACATGCGCTTGATAGGTTTTTTTACTTTTTGCTAGGATTAATCTCACCTGAATGATTCCGAATCAGAAATTTCATGTTCAATGTAAAGAAATTTGGAAAATACCAGGTATCAAACGGTGCAGGAATTTTTATATTGGATACTTCGTCAATGGTTTTCCCCTCTGCCACAAACGTATTAGAAAGATTATTTACCATTTCAATGTAATCCATCATTCTAAGAATATCCTCTTTTGTTCCAACTGGCCCATGGCCGGGCACAACTTTTTCGATGTCCATAACTTTAAGTTCTTTAAGGGAAGAGAGCAACATCTGGATATTACCATCACCCAGATATGGGTGGCATTCGATAAACACTAAATCACCTGCGAAAACAATTTTTTCTTCCGGAAGATACATGGCAATATCACTTTTGGTGTGGCCACTTAATTCAATTAATTCAACTCTTCTTTTACTGCCATTAATTGTTAAGCTGTTTTCAAATGTAAGATCAGGCAATGTAACTTTCTGTAAAGGATGTGATTCTACTATAGCCTTATAATATCCAATCCACATTTTTAATTCCCGAAGTTGTGTTGTATCGATTGTAACCTGCATCTGCTTTTCAAGCTTAGCCAATGCTTTAGACGCATAATCGGCTTCTTGCTTTATCTGGTTCGGTTCATTATTGGCAATTTCAATTCGTGTTGTTTTTGTGCTGATAATAGTTGAATTTGGCTTGAAAACCTGATTGCCGCGTATATGGTCGTTATGACTATGACTGTTGATCACATAATGGACAGGATGTGAAGTTAATTCATCAGCGATCCTTTTTAAATCCTTTGCCGCTTTAAGAGAAAGGAATGTATCAAAAACAATTGTTTTATCCCCTAAATCAACGATTCCCGCATTGCAAATGGCCTGACCACCTATGGAATGAATTGCCGCATAAACACCATCTGTTAAACGAATGATCTTAAAATGTTTTGAAACGGGCGTTTGAGCATAAAGGCTGATAGATACCAGAATGAAAAAGACAAAACTAAGTATGAAATTATTTAGAATAAAAAGATGACCTTTAATACTGATTTTTTGATTATGTATCATATTGGTAACCTTTCAAAAGGCTCACTATTCTTAAACATTAACACGAGTATCATCTGCCTGCCGTGTCTGGCAATCCAAAAAACTTGGGAAAGTGACACAGCGGGCAAATTCCGCACTGCTTACCCTCCGCTAAGGCGGGTCAGGTGAATGCAAAGTTGGGCAGCAGCCGGGCGACCAGCTATTCCCCAACCCAACCCAATTTCTCTTACTTATAGTTTCCCAATCAGTTTATGGTGTGATATCTACTGTCAACTTGCGCCCATTCAATGGCTGCAAGGGACGGTTGTTGCCATGATAGATTTTCTCGAATGCAGTGATTTGTCCTTCCGATAATTCAATCGGTGTTGTCATAACAAACCAACTTACTCCCTCCGTGCAGGGTGGGGTTGTTAATGAGCCAGTATATCGATAGGTAGTCTGAACAGAAGGCAATAAATCGATGGCATTTACCTCGGATTCGACTTCCTTTTCACCTTTTTCAGCAGGCATATTATTCCAAATGGGATTGAGGGTTTCATTTTCCGCTCCAACATCAAAAAATACAGCTACCACGGCAAGCTCGCCAGCTTCGTTTTTATGGACAAGGTGCATTTCTAGCGGATATAACTTTCCGTCAACTGCATGTTCACTGGGAGCATGAAAGTGGAACTGCAATAAATCATAACGCTTACCTTCAACTTCGATGTAACTACCTGGATCATAATTTACCTGTATGGTATGCCCATTATTGACAAGGTGAATCCTGGTTGGTTGATAATGGAAAACAATATTCTGCAAATCTTGCGCATCAGCGTTTGTCAAATCAATGGGGGATTGGCTTTTGCCACTTCCACATGTTTCATAAGATGGATCAAGTTCTCCCCAATGTTCAGGTCCTGTTTCCCCTTCATATGTCCACTGAGGATGGGCGTTTGTTTTGTGTTCTGTTTCCCTGGTTTCCGGCGCCTTTTTGGCACACGTGCTCAAAAAGAACGTTGACACCAATATAATGGTTAACAAGGTTTTCATTTTCTTCATTTTGACATCCTCCTTTATCATCACTTAATTTTCGTTGAGGTATTGACAATTTTATGTTCAATTGACCATAGGAAGTCTCCTTCCGTTTTGTCCAACTACCGCTCAACACCAGCATAACCGGGGTTCCCCAGAACGGAGCGGCGGGGGACCTCCGGTTGATTCATTTGTTGGCTGTTCATCTACTTTTAGGCTTTACAATTAGCATTACCAGCCCTATTAGAAGCAAGATGTAAGTGGCTATAGTTAAGATACTTTTTGTAATTGAGAACCAACTTGTAACCTGAACCAATGTTACACTTAGTTTTGGAAATGACCGTAGCATCAGAATGATGCCAATATTCTCAAAATAGTCGAATAGGCCAGCAAATGCAGGGATTAGAGTAAGAAAGAATAGTTTTGACTTAATATTGAATCTTTTTCCAAAAAGCCAAATAAGCATAAGCGTATAAGTAACTGCAAATAAACCAGGATAGATAAAATCAATTGGCAATTGTAGGTTCAAATATACTTTTCTTCCAGTCGGGCCGATTGCCTTGAGTAGCTGACTCGCATATTCAGCACTGTAGCCACCTGGAGACATATCAAAAAGTTTTAAATCGGGCGCCTGTGCGGTTACAGCTGGGATTGTATAAAGAACAATTACCAAATATACAATCGTCGTTAAAAGGAATAGTAAAAAAACAAGGCGACCAGTCGCATATCTCTGAAGCTTTGCTATCATTCTTCTTATCTCCAATATTTTATGCCCAGCCAATGATCCCTTTTTGTAAGCACCGTGATTTTTCCTCACCTGGCATGCAGGCATTATTTATCACAGCCGCGCCAATCTTTCAAGCCACCGCCCGCTGGAGGCGTCTTGTGCAGCAATAGGTTAAACGCCTGACCACAAACAGTAGTAATTTTTCTTAAAGCAAAATACAAAGCAAAATTGCGCAGGGCAAGCGCAACCGGCATTATTATAAAGAAAGCACCATCTTTCAGAGCACAAGGTAAAAAGGCCACACCTCCAAAACGTTCATCCGGTAAAAACAGCTAATCTCTCCTTCTTTTATTTTACATAAAAGATTTAATCTTACAAGCACCCCTTCCTGCATCCCCTCCCTATTACAATATTCAGCGCGGTTAGAACTTATCACTTCAAACCGGCAAAAAATCCAAAATATCACATGATTATGCGATTGAAAACGCCAAAAAGGTCACGATTATTATAGAGAACAACTTTTAGTCCGACGGTCATCAGGCATATTGATTTCAAACGCCGGGCAAAAGAGAGCAAAGTTTTAACAGCGTTTTTCATTAATAGGAGTGTTTATTCCTCAATCATTGCACAAATACTGGATCGTAAAATACTCCTGTTACACAGAATCTTAGATAACATCTAGTTTATATCTAAAACGGAGGGAATCATGAAAAAGGAATTTTTATTTCTACTGTTTTTGCTAACCACCCAGGTATTTGCCCAATCCAATTTCGCAAAACATGTGGTAGTTGGCGGCGAATCATCGATTCACGCCCCGCAGGATGTCATGTCGGTCGATCTCGATCAGGATGGCGATGTGGATATTCTGACTACGTACCATTTGTCCTGGTACGAAAACGATGGGGCCCAGAATTTTACCCGGCACGAAATCGATGCTTCAAACTCGGCTACAGCCGCTTACGCGGTAGATATGGATGACGACGGCGATATGGATATCTTAACTGCCTCTTCCGAAGCGGATGAAGTAGCCTTGTACGAAAACGACGGAAGCATGAACTTTACCAAAAATGTGGTGAGCACCAACGCGGACGGCGCACAATCCGTGTTTGCGGCAGATATAAACGGCGACGGAACAATGGATGTCCTCAGCGCCTCCTGTAATGACGATAAAATCGCCTGGTATGAAAATACCTGTGCCGGTTGTTGGCACTTTGAAGAACATGTGATTTCCGACTCTGCCGATTACGCTATGGATGTTTTTGCCATCGACGTAGACGGCGACGGCGATACGGATGTGATTTCCGCTTCCAGGAATGACGATAAAATCGCCTGGTATGAAAGTAGTGGCAAATTAGCGGAATTCACAGAACATTTGGTTGGCACATTGGATCAGGCACAAACGGTTTGGGCAGCGGATTTATACAACGATGGTCATATTGAAGTCATTGCCGGCGCCAACCGGGATCATTTAACGGTTTTTGAAGATAACGACGGAAATCAGAATTATACGCCATTGACCATTGGTTCGTATTCCGAATCGGTTATGACTGCTGACGTGGACGGGGACGGTGATCCCGATATCGTTGTCGAACAAAACGACGGTTTGGCCTGGTATGAAACTTTAGGCAGCGGGTCTTTTGCAGAACATGATATAAATACTACGATGAACGACTGTAAAGCGGTTTACGGGCACGATGTGAATGGCGATGGCTTTACGGACATTGCGGCGGTTTCCACAAGTGATGACCGGGTGGCCTGGTACGAAAACGACAGTAAGCAAAATTTTACCGAACATTGTATTTCCGAGATGGTAGCCAGCGGCGCCGAAGGCGTTTTT
>CAYNLJ010000198.1:0-3871 GCA_964398005.1 uncultured Caldithrix sp.
AAGAAGACAAAATCAGTAATGCCACTGCTGGCAAAAATGTAATGGGTACGTACCATGCCATAGCACAATATAATTAATTTTCTTTTCAAAAGGGAAATATTTTAAATAAGCCACCGATTTTTGGCCACAGACCCGTCTGGACGGCGCCAGCCGGTTGAAGCGCAGCGGAAATCCCGATTTTCGGGGACAGGTTTACACAGATAATCACTGATTTTAGAACACGGATGAAATCGATGGACGCGGAAAGCCACGGATTTTTTAAATTTTTTGTCTGATTTTTTTAATAAATTTTCGAGGCCAATCTGTTTAATCAGCGCTAACTGTGTCCCTTGGTTTTGGTGGTAGACACATCTGGCTGGCGCTGTTGGACGGGGTTTTAGTGATTCGAATGTTTGAGATTTTAGTTCTGGTTTCTGAACGCAATGCCTTCTTGGCAGTTTCCTGATGAGTCGGGTACGTTTCAGGGCAGGGCCTGTGCCTGATTTCTCCTCAGCTTTGTCGGGGCACCTGTAAAAAACATACCTATGGTCATTATAAACATCGGACAAACAAAATTGTTTGATCATCGATTTGTTTGCCGTAGGAAGCTAACTCATTCATTAAAATTTTGTAAATATGGGGCAATTCATCATACCGGTGGCTTAGAATAATCTGCTTTACTTTTTCCATTCCAAAGTCTTCATTTGTTTTATCCATGGTCTCAATTATTCCATCAGTCAGTAAAACAAATAGATCATTCTTATTATACTCAGTACTGTTTGTTTTATAACTGATATCTTGTATGGCTGCAATAGGAAGTTGCTTAATCAGCAGTTCATCAAAGTTGTTTGCATCAGCTGCTAATTTCAAAACAGGCAAATGACCCGCTGTCGAATATTCTACTGTATGATTTGTGTTGAATTTTAAAAATGCGCATGTAAGAAACATGCTTTTCTTCTTTAAATTGTAAATAGTCCTGCTTGCCTGAGTTAAAATTGAGCGAAGCGGTTCATCCTTGTCCAATAAAACACGAATGGTACTTTTAAACATCCCCATCAACGAGCCGGCCGCTACTCCGTGACCGGATACATCTGCAATATAACAGGTGACAGAGGTTTTGTTTTCAAAAAAGTCAATTAAATCGCCGCCGACTTCATCGGTTGGATTTGATATGCCAAATATTTCAAAATGGTTGTTACGAACTTCAATTTTGGGAACAAGGTTCGCATGAAGCTCCTGTGCAAGATTCATTTCAGCATAAAGTCGTAAATTCCTAATTCCTTCTGTATTTATAAATAGAATTAACAGTATGTATCCCAGAATCAGTGTAACTAAAATGCCGATGGCATCAAAAGATGCTCTTTGTGAAAATTCGGTAAGCGCTAAATGATTCGTCTTATTCCAGATGTTAATTCCTGCGACAATCTGAAAAAAAATGGTAATAGGAAGAAATTTTAAATTTCTTGTAAAACTGTAAACGTAAAACACCGCTACCATTCCGGAATAAATTACATTTATGAAGAGCAAAGGCTTTGAATAAGAGCCTTTTGAAAGAAGGTCAATGATGAATCCAGTCCCTGAAAATAAGAAAAAGATGGCCGAGATGAATATCAGATATCTTTTAAGTGATATAAATTTCCAGAATTTGCTTTTGGGTAATATGTTATTTTTTGCCAATTTGATCCTTAAAAAGTTCTGAAATCTGTCATTTGAAAACCAGATGCCATATTGCTTGATTGTTAATAGCTTAAATTTGCTTAACGATTCATTATAGGAATAAATATATGCTGGTGCAAAAAAACTTTTTTTTAAAAAATATGGCTCTTGAATTCTGATTTGTGGTCAGGGGGATTCCTTTAAATTTACTTATGCAATTTATTGCTGGCGGATGTTTTTCTATTTAAGACTCGAATTCCGTGTCCTATCGATTTTGGCCACTGATTCCCACAGACCCGTCTAAGCCGGGCAGGCCCGTCTGGACGGCGCCAGCCGGTTGAAGCGCAGCGGAAATCCCGATTTTCGGGGACAGGTTTACACAGATAATCACTGATTTTAGAACACGGATGAAATCGATGGACGCGGAAAGCCACGGATTTTTTAAATTTTTTGTCTGATTTTTTTAATAAATTTTCGAGGCCAATCTGTTTAATCAGCGCTAACTGTGTCCCTTGGTTTTGGTGGTAGACACATCTGGCTGGCGCTGTTGGACGGGGTTTTAGTGATTCGAATGTTTGAGATTTTAGTTCTGGTTTCTGAACGCAATGCCTTCTTGGCAGTTTCCTGATGAGTCGGGTACGTTTCAGGGCAGGGCCTGTGCCTGATTTCTCCTCAGCTTTGTCGGGGCACCTGTAAAAAACATACCTATGGTCATTATAAACATCGGACAAACAAAATTGTTTGATCATCGATTTGTTTGCCGTAGGAAGCTAACTCATTCATTAAAATTTTGTAAATATGGGGCAATTCATCATACCGGTGGCTTAGAATAATCTGCTTTACTTTTTCCATTCCAAAGTCTTCATTTGTTTTATCCATGGTCTCAATTATTCCATCAGTCAGTAAAACAAATAGATCATTCTTATTATACTCAGTACTGTTTGTTTTATAACTGATATCTTGTATGGCTGCAATAGGAAGTTGCTTAATCAGCAGTTCATCAAAGTTGTTTGCATCAGCTGCTAATTTCAAAACAGGCAAATGACCCGCTGTCGAATATTCTACTGTATGATTTGTGTTGAATTTTAAAAATGCGCATGTAAGAAACATGCTTTTCTTCTTTAAATTGTAAATAGTCCTGCTTGCCTGAGTTAAAATTGAGCGAAGCGGTTCATCCTTGTCCAATAAAACACGAATGGTACTTTTAAACATCCCCATCAACGAGCCGGCCGCTACTCCGTGACCGGATACATCTGCAATATAACAGGTGACAGAGGTTTTGTTTTCAAAAAAGTCAATTAAATCGCCGCCGACTTCATCGGTTGGATTTGATATGCCAAATATTTCAAAATGGTTGTTACGAACTTCAATTTTGGGAACAAGGTTCGCATGAAGCTCCTGTGCAAGATTCATTTCAGCATAAAGTCGTAAATTCCTAATTCCTTCTGTATTTATAAATAGAATTAACAGTATGTATCCCAGAATCAGTGTAACTAAAATGCCGATGGCATCAAAAGATGCTCTTTGTGAAAATTCGGTAAGCGCTAAATGATTCGTCTTATTCCAGATGTTAATTCCTGCGACAATCTGAAAAAAAATGGTAATAGGAAGAAATTTTAAATTTCTTGTAAAACTGTAAACGTAAAACACCGCTACCATTCCGGAATAAATTACATTTATGAAGAGCAAAGGCTTTGAATAAGAGCCTTTTGAAAGAAGGTCAATGATGAATCCAGTCCCTGAAAATAAGAAAAAGATGGCCGAGATGAATATCAGATATCTTTTAAGTGATATAAATTTCCAGAATTTGCTTTTGGGTAATATGTTATTTTTTGCCAATTTGATCCTTAAAAAGTTCTGAAATCTGTCATTTGAAAACCAGATGCCATATTGCTTGATTGTTAATAGCTTAAATTTGCTTAACGATTCATTATAGGAATAAATATATGCTGGTGCAAAAAAACTTTTTTTTAAAAAATATGGCTCTTGAATTCTGATTTGTGGTCAGGGGGATTCCTTTAAATTTACTTATGCAATTTATTGCTGGCGGATGTTTTTCTATTTAAGACTCGAATTCCGTGTCCTATCGATTTTGGCCACTGATTACCACAGATATTCACTGATTGATTCTTAGAACACGGATACAACGGATGGTCACGGAAGACCACGGATTTGGTAATAATTTTTATTTCTTTTTAATTTAAAAAAATTCCGTGTGAATCCGTTGAATCCGTTC
>CAYNLJ010000198.1:3881-4679 GCA_964398005.1 uncultured Caldithrix sp.
CGGAAAGCCACGGATTTTTTTGACTTTCATTTCTTATTTAATAAATCTTCCGTGTTAATCCGTTGAATCCGTTCCATCCGTGTTCTATTATTTTCTCCCACTGATTTGTTTTTCAAATATGGGCTTTACTCTTACACTAATCAACTCTTGACTCTTATACTCAATCATGATTTTATTTAACTTTTTCGAACAAATTCCGTAAATTTGAGTTACACAATTTTTTTACGGTATTTTTAAAACAAAAAGGACTTTTAACCATGCATGAAAACGGATCACCCATCATTTACGCGACAACCATTTTAGGCATCCGACACAATGGACAGGTGGCGCTGGCCGGCGATGGTCAGGTCACCATGGGCAATACGGTCATGAAGCATTCGGCGACAAAAATTCGCCGTTTGTACAATGATAAAATTTTAGCCGGTTTTGCCGGTGCGGCAGCCGACGCCTTTACCCTGTTTGAACGCTTTGAACAAAAGCTGGAACAATACTCCGGCAATCTGCCCAAGGCCGCCGTTGAACTGGCCAAAGACTGGCGGTCGGACAAATACCTGCGACGGCTGGAAGCATTGCTGGCCGTGCTGGATTCCAAATTTACCTTCATCATTTCCGGAACAGGCGATATTATCGAACCGGATGACGGCATTGCCGCCATCGGCTCCGGCGGACCTTACGCTCTGGCCGCTGCCCGCAGCCTGGTACGCCATTCAAATCTGACTGCTGAAGAAATCGCCCATGAAGCCTTAAAAATTGCCAGTGAAATTTGTATTTACACCAATGATAACATCCGTGTGGAGG
>CAYNLJ010000199.1:0-4679 GCA_964398005.1 uncultured Caldithrix sp.
CAATCTGGCCCTGATCAATACTGTCACCGGTCGAAAAAGCCAGTGAAAAACTTTGGGCCATTTTATTGTTACGCAAATCCTGAATGCCGCTACCCAATGTTAACACATAGGTTTGATTTTCTTTCAACGTTTCCAGAAAACGGATTTTTAAAATGCGACCTTTTTTCCAGCTGTTTTCCAAAGTTAATGGCGGCGAGATAAACAAATTGTTCCGTTCGCTGCCCTCTTTAATGCGTTCTGAAAAGGTGATTTGAACTTCATTGAGATCAATCGGGACATTTATGGTACCAGGTAATAGCGAAGTTTGCACAATTTCAGGAGGTGTTCGATCAACGGGCCCACCGGAAGGCGGTCCCTGGACGGCACAGGCCAACAGTAAAAATAGCAAAAGTAAAGATGCTGCCTTTTTCAAGTGAAACTCCGTGATGTTTAGTTTCTCCTTAACTCTGGTTTTGAACCTGATCATTTCTCAAGAGTTAAGAAAGTAGTCGTTGTGCGTAATATAGCAGCGAACGACTATTAAAGGCAAAGGAAAAAAGTAAAATTCGAAACAATCTCAAATGTTCAGATAGAAACCTTTATTCAAAAAAGATTTTCACCTGATAAATTGGGGATCGCCCCCTTTCCTCCCCCCGCTTGCGGGGGGAAATAAAGGGGGGATTTGTGTTTTCAGATTTTCAAAACTCATATCTATTTTTAATATTCGGTGACATCCGGTGTGCTTCGGTGGCTAAAATTTAATTGGGGGCCCAATCTCTTGACACGGATGGTCATTATAAAACAAAAAAAGCCGCACAAGGCGGCTTGAAAAACTATTTCTTTTCTCTGATTCGGGCGGCTTTACCGCGCAAGTTGCGCAAATAGTAAAGTTTTGCACGACGCACACGACCGCGTCTTAAAACTTCAATTTTGGCAATTCTTGGCGAATGCAGAGGGAAAATTCTCTCGACACCAATGCCGTTGGAAATTTTGCGCACGGTAAACGTTTCGTTAATACCGCCGCCCTTACGCTTGATGCAAACACCCTGAAAAACCTGAATACGTTCTTTATTGCCTTCGATCACGCGAACATGAACGGCAAGCGTATCCCCTGGTTTAAATTCAGGGATGTCCATGCGTAACTGGTTTGCTGTAACCTGATGTAAAATGTCCATTGTTCTGTCTCACTCTTTTATTTTATTGATTTCAAATATTTTTCGTACAAATCCGGGCGACGCGCTTTGGTTAGTTTTTCGCGCATTTTTTGTCGCCACTCTTCAATTTTCTGATGGTTGCCGGAAAGCAACACTTCCGGCACCTTTTTGCCCATAAACTCTTCCGGACGCGTGTAATAAGGTGCATCCAGTAAATCATCCGAAAAAGAATCGGTCCAGGCCGAATTAATATCTTTAATGACCCCCGGCAGCAATCTGACGATGGCATCTACCATAACCAGCGTAGCCACTTCACCGGAACTCAGGATGTAATCACCGATCGATATTTCATCGATTTTAAAAAATTCATGAATACGTTCGTCAATGCCTTTGTAATGCCCACACAAAAAGACCAGATGGTCTTTGATGCTTAATTCTGTGACCACCGATTGTGTCAGCTTGCGGCCTTTTGGCGAAGGCATGACGATGTGCGCTTTGGACACATCCTGCGTTTCAAAGATCTTTTGCAGGGCCTTGTAAAACGGTTCAATTTTCAGAACCATGCCCGGCCCGCCACCGTAAGGATAATCATCGATGGTGCGATGCTTGTCCGTCGTAAAGTCTCTTAAATCGTGCAGCAGTATTTGCACCGCATTTTTTCGCTGCCCCATTTTGATGATGCTTTCATTCAGGGGCTGTTCCAAAATTTTCGGGAATCCGGTTACAATATCTATCCGCATCTCAAAGATCGGTCAAGCCTTCCATCAGATGGATGATCATTTTACCTGCCTGACGATCGACCTTTTTGATGACCGATTTAATCGCCGGCAGCAAAAGTTCACCACCCTGTTCGTTTTTTACCACGTAAATGTCATTTGCGGTGTAAGACCACACATCACGAATGACACCGAGGTAATTTCCTTGTTCATCAAATACCTTCAGTCCCAGCAGCTCATGCACATAGTATTCATCTTCCTGAAGCGGGACCAATTCCTGTTCTTCGATGTAAAGGTATTGATTGCGGAGTCGTTCCGCTTCTTCAATACTATCGACTCCGGCAAATTTTATAAAAACAAACCTATTCGATAAACGTACATGTTCAATCGAATAGGCTTGTTTCTTATTTTCTCTTTCGATAAAGACTTGCTTTAAGTCTAAAAAGTGCTCGGGAAAAGAGGTGATAATTTCCACTTTAACCGAGCCATCGATGCCTTGCGGCTTTAAAACCTTTCCGACAACAAACATTCTCGATTATTCGAGAATTTCCAGAACAGCACGTTTACCTTGTTTAGCAGAAGCAGCTGCCAACAAAGTCCGAATGGATTTAGCAGTCTGTCCTCGTTTACCGATAACCTTGCCCAAATCGCCTTCGCCTACGCGCAGTTCATAAACTGTAACACGCTCACCTTCGACTTCAGTTACCTGAACTTCATCAGGCTTGTCAACCAGATGCTTGGCGATGAACTCGACGAAATTTTTCATATCCACAATACGTCCCTCCGTTTAGTGAACTCACAACTGCAGTTAACTATAATGATTACCTATTATTATAGCAAGATTCTTCTCAAAAAACAAGAGTTTTGCGCTTTTTAAGCTTCAGAATTGGTCTCTTCTTCAGCTGCCGAAGCGTCCGTTACCTGTTCTTCTTTAATTTCTTCCTTAGCTTCTGCTTCAGGTTCTTCTTTCGGTTTGGCCTTTTTTGAAGTTTCCTGTTGGGCCTTTTGGGCTTCTAAACGTTTTTGACGTTCTAATTGGAGAACTTCCCATTTTTTGAATTCTTCTTCAATCTTAGCCTCATCGGCGCCGTGCTTCATCAGGTCCCATTTTAACCAGATGCCTTTTCTGCGCAAAATGTTCTTAACCGTTTGTGTAGGCTGGGCTCCATTCTGCAACCAGTAGAACACACGATCTTCTTTAACTTCAACGGTTGCCGGTTCATCCAAAGGATTGTATGTTCCCAGCGTTTCAATAAAGCGTCCATCTCGCGGTGAACGACTATCAGCTGCCACAATGCGATAGAATGGTCTTTTTTTCCTTCCCATACGACGTAATCTAATTCTGACTGCCAAGTTTAAACCTCCAATTATTTTTTGTTAACCGATTCCGAAGGGCATTCCGCCGAGTCCCCGGAATGATTTTTTGTTCATTTGTTTCATCATTTTTTTCATTTGTTCAAATTGGCGCATCAGGGCATTTACATCCTGAACGCGCGTGCCACTTCCCATGGCAATTCGTTTACGGCGACTGCCATTTAAAATTTTTGGATTGCGTCGTTCTTCCTTGGTCATCGAATTGATGATGGCCTCGACACGCACCAAATTCTTTTCATCCACCTGAGCATTTTTTAACTGGCTGCCCACACCAGGAATCATTTTTAAAATGGATTCCAGCGAACCCATCTTTTTAATCTGCTGCAACTGATCCAGAAAGTCTTCCAGATCAAATTCGGCCTTGCGCAGCTTCTTTTCCAGCTTCTCAGCTTTTTCCTTGTCAATCGTTTCCTGGGCTTTTTCAACCAGCGTTACCACATCGCCCATGCCCAGGATACGTGAAGCCATGCGATCCGGATGAAACTGTTCGATGTCGTCAACCTTTTCGCCGACACCGATGAATTTAATCGGTTTGCCGGTAATGGCTTTAATGGAAAGCGCGGCACCACCACGGGCATCGCCATCCATCTTGGTCAAAATCACGCCATCAAAGTTCAGCCGTTCGGCAAACTGTTGCGCCGTATTAACGGCATCCTGCCCAGTCATACCATCGGCCACGAACAATATTTCGTGGGGCCGGATACGATTTTTAATATTGACCAGTTCCTGCATCATCTGTTCATCGATGTGCAGGCGGCCGGCCGTATCCAGAATCACCGTATCCAGCATCTGCTGCCGTGCCTGGCTGATGGAATTAAAGGCTATCTTTACCGGATCGCCAACGCCTTCGTCGTAAACCGGTACGTTTATGCTACGCCCTAAAATCTTTAACTGCTGAATAGCCGCCGGACGATAAACATCCGCTGCCACCAGCATTGGCTTGCGATTCTTTTTTTGCAGATAGCGGGCTAACTTGGCGGCAAAGGTCGTTTTACCGGAACCCTGCAAACCTGTTAACATGATAATGGTCGGAGGTATACCGGCAGTGCGAATGGTTGCCGTGGTTCCACCCAACAGGCGCACCATTTCATCGTGAACGATCTTCACGATCATCTGGCCCGGTGTAACACTGCGCAGAACCTCTTCGCCAATGGCTTTTTCTTTGACCGATGCGATAAAATCTTTAACGACTTTATAGTTTACATCGGCCTCCAACAGGGCGCGCCGAATTTCTTTTAACGAATCGTCAATGTTTTTTTCGGTTAACTTTCCGTAACCGCGTAATCGTCGAAACGTCGATTCCAGTTTAGAAGTTAGTTCTTCGAGCATAGCCTTCCGACATCAGTCCAATTTGATTATGACCGACAAATGTAATTAATTTTGCACACTTTATCAAGATTAATTGCAGAAAAAATTGATTTTTTTTCGAAGACACAAATATTTTGCTGGCCTGGGC
>CAYNLJ010000200.1:0-4679 GCA_964398005.1 uncultured Caldithrix sp.
CGCTAAATAGCCCCATTTTTTGTCGATGTTTTTGCCTAACTTTGTTTGGTAGCCTAAATTGTGTAATTTCTCCCTAACTTCGATGACCGTACGGTGAAATTCAAACAGGGGCGACGCAGGTGTAATTAGGCCAATGGTATCGCCTTCGTGTAGGGCTGGTGGACGTAAAATAGATGCAGGTGACTTTGACCCGGCAAAAGAAACCAACGGTAAAAGACCACTGACCAAAGCACTGGTTTTTAGAAAGGATCTGCGATTTAGCATGATTAAGATTCTCCTGAGGCAAAATTATTTGCTAAAATAAATAATTTTTCTATTTTTTTCAAACGAGGATTAATATGATGACCTGGTTTTTCATTATCCTTGTTCATGATTGGGATAAGGGAAATAAAGAGGTGGAGGTGGGAGTCAAAGTAAACAAGTAAGATTTTGCAAAAAACTGGAAGATGAAGTTTCAATAAAATTTTGTTAGCTATTCGGGAATAGATATTTTGCGGGTAACTCCCTTTATGGTTGATGGATTTTTGGCCTTTCAAACAGGCAAATGTCCATTTACCAGATTTAAGTACGAAAATAGCCAATAGTTTAATCACAATATAAAATAAAATTCAGGGTAAATAAATGGGTTCTTTAGAACAGTATCAACGCACTTCTATCAAAGTCATGTTGGTTGTCATCGTTTTTGGATTGGTTTGGTTTGTTGCGTTTCACAACCTTTTACCAGATCTGTTTGCTGTTCATGTACCATTTTCACTGATTTTTTTCAGCTTTCTGTTACTCATAGCCATTTATCTTTACAGAGCGCTTAGCTTGCCACTGAAAAAGGCCGATCAGATTTCCCGCGCGCTGCAGCACAATGAAAAAAAATACCGCACGCTGGTAGAAGAGATAAACGAAGTCTTGTTTGTCATTGATCCCATGGGCCGCATTACTTACATCAGCCCTTCGGTAACGCTATTAACCGGTTTTAAACCACAGGAAATGACAGGTCGCCTGTTTTTGGAATTTATTGCGCCGCAGGATGAAGAACTGGTGTTTAATGCCTTTAAGGACCGCATGCGAGGACAGGTTTCACCATTACAGTATCGCATTTTAACTAAAGAAGGCAGCACGCGCTGGGTACGTAGTTTAAGCAAACCCTACAAGACCGAGACCGGCGAAATTGGTATTCGTGGCATGTTGATGGATATTACTGACCTGGTTGAAAAGGACCTGGCCCTGATGGAATCAGAAGCGCGCTGGCGGGCCCTGGTACAACAAGCACCGGATTACATCATTACCACCGATTTGAATGGCAAAATAGAATTCGTTAACCGTAATTTTTTCTCCATTCCGCAGGAACACGTAATTGGACAAATGATTTACGACCTGGCTCCACCCGGGGCCATGAAAACAATAAAAGAAGCCATTGGCATGGTGATTGAAAAGGGCGCTTCACAAAGATTTGAAATTGCCCTGGACAATGAAGGCCAAAAGCACTGGTACCTTGTACGTACCGGGCCGATTAAAAAAAATGACAAGATTGTCGGCCTGACTTTTATTGCGACTGATATTACACGTAATAAGAATTATGAACAGGAGTTACAGGAAATCCGCGCTCGCCTGCAGGAATTGTTAACTCAACGGACGCTTGAGCTTAAATCGGCCAATCAGGAAATTAAAAGTCTGGACAAACTGATTTCCGACAAATTAAAGACCTTCGAGAAATTACTGGAGGATTTTATCGCCCATGTCACTAACTGTGCAGTTCAAAACAAGGCCGGAGATCTGCCGGATATTCAAAAGGAAGCGGAGATGTTGAAAGATCAGTTTGAGAAAATTTACCAAAGCTTGAAGGAACACAAGGCGGATAATTAAAAAAGCTGGGAGATTTGATTATAAGCGGCCCTGGCCTGCTTTAACCAAGGAAGTTTTTAAACCATGATTGGTCGTGCTTTACCTGATTTAACTCACTGTATTAAGGGAACGGGTTAAGCAATTCAAAAACTAAAATGAAGCACAGTTAAGCTTCTTGTTAGTTTTGGATCAGACATCAGGTCATTGCAAACCAGGCCAGTTACCCAAATGAGGTAATACCCCCAGAATAGGTCCAATCGGCTGCAAAATAAAACAGATTGATTAAGAAATTTTTGCATTTAACCTTAAATTTTTCTTAGAATTATTATTGAAATACATTAAAGGGATTCCGAAGATGACTGTTCAGAATTATCAGCTTTCTGAATCGTATGAGTTACTTTCGAAAATTATTGAGTTCACGCCGGCAGCAATGTTGTGTCTGGATGGCAGGGGGAGGATTCTTTTTGGTAATGAAAGTGCCTGGCAACTTTTGGGGATTACGGAGCAATCTTTAATACAGCAATCTTTTCTTACGTTACTGGTCAACCCGACAGAACAAGAACAATACCGGAAAATAATCACTAAGTTGAAAAAGACAAGTCTGGGTGAGAAAACGAAAAAGGATGTCTTTCTTTTAAAACCAAATGATAACCAGGAAGTGCCGGTCGAGATAACTTTTTCTGTGTTTAAAGTTGAAAAAAAGTCATATTTTGTTCTGTTGCTTCAACCGGCAGATGGGCAGGACAATCAACTGCGGAATCAACATCTTTCTGCTTTGGGCCGTCTGGCAGCCAATGTGGCCAGTGATTTCAACAATATTTTAACGGTCATAAAAGGTTATGCCGAATTAATGAGTTTTCAACTGCAGGATCGGGATCCGTTTTTTAAGCAAGTCGAAGCGATTCTAAAGACCACCGAATACGCAGAAAATTTAACCCGACAACTTTTAACCTTCGGCTACCGCGGTGCTGAGACCCGGGAAACGGTTGATCTGACAAAAGTTTATTTTAGCATGAAAGATTTAATCACAGCATTGCTCAACAGCCAAATTGTGTTGAAAGAAGATATTGATCAGCCGCTATGGCTGATGAAAGGTGATGCGGAGAAACTACAGCAAATTTTCTTAAACCTGATTATCAATGCCTGTGATGCCATGAAAAATGGAGGGCGATTAACCATTCGTCTGAAAAATCAGAAATTAAATAAGCCTCAAAGGGTAAAACTCGGTCTCAACACAGACAGCCGAAATTTTATTTTGCTGCAAATTGAGGATACTGGCAAAGGAATGTCAGAAGAGATCAAGCAAAAAGTATTTGAACCATATTTTACTACCGACCAAAACCATCGAAAAAAAGGCTTGGGATTGTCTGTTGTCTATGGCAGTGTAAAAGCCATGCATGGCGCCATTCAAATAGAAAGTGAAATCAACCGGGGTACGATATTTTCCATTTATTTCCCCGCCATAAGAGATAAAATCAAATCAGAGGAAACAAAAACTATGGAAATCAAGGGGGGTAAGGAGACGATACTGGTCGTCGAGGATGTCCCTGAAGTTCAGGTATTACTGGTGGAACTTTTACAAACGGTGGGCTACAAGGTGACCGGGACCTCGAATTATCAGGAAGCCATGGACTATTACCAGGAACATGCAAATGAAATTGACATGATTATTACAGATGTTGTGCTGCCAGATAATTATGGAACCGAATTGATTAGCAAAATTCTTGAAAAACGGCCGGATCTGAAATACCTGTTGATTTCCGGTTATGCCGAACAGTTGGATATTGAACACAATATTTCGTTGTTTCAGGGACATTTTTTGCAGAAACCATTCCAGCCTGATGTTTTGCTTAATATGGTGCGTGAAATGCTGGACAAAGAATAATTGTTTTAAACATGCGTGTTTTTAATCCATCGCAAATCTTAAAAGGGCTGGTCTGGGTACTGGTTGTTTTTCTTGGACTTGGCCTGCCACTTTTTGTTGGCGAAAGTCATCTTGATTTACATAGCCTTTTGGCAAATCCTCAAAATTTAAATGAACAGATCATCCTGAATATCCGCCTACCAAGAATTCTGTTTGCCTTTTTGGTCGGGGCATCTTTGTCACTGGCTGGTGCAGTTTTTCAGGTTTTATTGAAAAATGAACTGGCCACTCCCTATACGTTGGGCATCTCATCCGGAGGGGCGTTGGGGGCCGTACTGGCCATTAAACTTGGGTTGGTCATTCAATTAATGACCTTTTCAAGCACGGTACTTTTTTCCGTTCTGGGCAGTATGCTGACCATAGGGATCATCTATTTCATCGCCCGTGAACGGCATGAGATTTCAACTTTTACGCTTCTTCTGGCAGGTGTTACCTTAAGCCTCTTCTTCTCCTCTTTAATCTTGTTCATCCATTACCTGGCTGATTTCACAGAAACGTACCGCATGATTCGCTGGCTGATGGGCGCACTCGATATTGTCGGCTGGCAGTATCCGGTGTCCATTTTTCTTCTACTGATTCCTACTTTTGCCTATCTGTTTTACCATGCCATCGATTTCAATCTTCTGCTTTCCGGGAATGAGATGGCCAGATCGCGGGGGGTAGATGTAGCCAGGCTGCAAAAGGGAACCTTTTTTGTAACTTCTGTGCTGGTCGGTGCCTGTGTGTCAATGGCCGGACCCATCGGGTTTGTGGGCTTAATTGTGCCGCACATCATGCGCCTGATGTTTGGTGCCGATCACCGAACTTTATTGCCTCAGGTGCTGATTGCGGGTGGATTGTTTTTGGTCTGGTGCGATACCATTTCCCGCAGTATTATTGCCCCGGCCGAACTGCCAGTTGGAGTGGTTACTTCGCTGTT
>CAYNLJ010000201.1:0-4653 GCA_964398005.1 uncultured Caldithrix sp.
GCCGAAACGGCCAGGCGAGCACCGTTCATCAAATCCATCACATAACGAATCAAGCCAAAACGACGTTTGCCAACCAGCCAGGCCGGTGTGTCATTAAACTGTAATTCACAGGTAGGCGAGCCATGAATACCCAGCTTATTTTCAATACGACGTACTTTTACGGTTTCGTCGCCGTAGCAGACAAACATGCTTAAACCGCGACCGTCTTTGGTACCCGGCTCGGAGCGGGCCAGCACCAGAAGAATCTGCCCGTTTCCGTTGGTAATGAAGCGTTTAACACCGCGCAACCGCCACTGCCCGTTTTCGTCCTGGTAAGCTTGCAATTTTACCGATTGCAAATCGGAACCGGCATCCGGTTCGGTTAAGGCCATGGCGCCGGTTGCCTTGCCCTCCGCAAATTGCGGTAAAAACTCCTGGCGCTGCGCTTCATCACCATATTTGTAAATGGTTTCGGCAATGTCCTGCAAGCCGAAGATGTTCATCAATGAAGCATCGGCGCGGGAAATCATTTCAATGGCCATCATGTAAATGGTTTTGGGAATGTTCAGGCCGCCGTATTTGCGCGGCAATGTAAAGCCCATCAATTCTGCTTTGGAAAGATATTCAAGCGCTAATTGTGTTCCTTTGGCGTAGCGTACGCTACCGTTTTCGAAATGAGCCCCTTCTTCATCCACCTCCGGAGCATTGGGCGCTACAATGTTGGCCGCAATATCGCCTACAATTTCCAGCACCTTGCGGTAATTGTCCATCGCATCCTGGTAATCATGCGGGGCGTAATTGTATTGTTCGGCTTCTTTAAAATTATTCTCTGCGATTTCAACGATTTCTTTCAAATCCAGATTTTCAAACTGGAAAACCAGATCTTTATTGTCAGTAAAAAAATTAGCCATAACGTCCTCGAACCTTTGTTTATTTTAATTTGTGTTTAAAAACTTCAATGAACTTTGGAATGACATCCATCGCATCGCCGACAATGCCGTAGTGGCAAATGTCGAAAATAGGCGCTTCGGGATCGCTGTTAATGGCAATGATTTTCTTCGATTCCTGCATGCCGGCCCGATGCTGAATGGCTCCCGAGATGCCACAGGCAATGTAAAGGCGCGGCCGAACGGTAACTCCGGTTTGACCTACCTGCCGCTCGTGTTCGATGAATCCTGCATCTACCGCGGCACGACTGCCGGCCACCTCACCGCCCAGCAGATCGGCTAATTCGTACAATATCTGGAAATTTTCCTTAGAACCCATGCCATAACCGCCGGCAACGATGATTGGAGCCGCCTTTAAATTCACGCGGTTCTTTTCCCGATGATGTTCAATAATTTTGACCAGTTCATCGGTCGGATCGGGCGTAAACGGTATTTCGGTAATCTTGCCGTTTTTAGGATTTTTAATTTCGTGCATTTCCATCACGCCTTCACGCACGGTGGCCATCTGCACTTTGGTGTCCGGCGTGATAATGGTAGCAATGATGTTGCCGCCAAAGGCCGGTCGAATTTGCAGCAAGAGTTCTTTGTAGTCTTTTCGCAAATAGGTTACATCCGAGATTTGCAGGTCCGTACAATCAGCCGTTAAACCGCTTTTGGTATGCGATGCCACCCGAGGCGCCAGATCGCGCCCAATAAAAGTGGCTCCAAACAACACAATACGCGGTTGATGTTCATCGATTAACTGACTTAAAATGCGACTGTACGGTAAGGTATTGTATTCTTTTAACGAAGGATGATCGACAACGAAGGCTTCATCTGCGCCAAACCGGAAAGTGCGCTTAGCCACCTCCTGCATTTGATGGCCGATGACAACAGCTTTTAAATCGCCTTTTAATTGATTGGCTAATTTACGTCCTTTAGAAAGCAGTTCGAAGCTCACATCCGCTGGCGTCCCGGATCGTTGTTCAACAAACACCCAGACTTGCGGCTTTTCCTGTGCCATTTGTTTCCCTTCCCAATTTGAATTCAATTAAATGATTGCTAACCCAAAACATGATCTGCCAGAAGGCGGTCAATCAATTCACTCAGGCCTTCTTTGGTTGGCTCGATTTTTACGTGTTCATTACTGGCCAGCACGACGGATTCAACCTTATGCACCTTGGTCGGCGAGCCGTGCAAACCACAACGCTCCGGTTCCACATCCAAATCGTCCATGGTCCAGGTTTTTATGAACAGGCCTTTGTTTTCATATTCTTCACGAAGATTCTCAACATAAAGCAGTGAATTTTCTTCTGCTAATTTTTCCAGTTCCATTAAAGTGTGGGCATTTTTGTAAGCCATAACGCGTCTGGCTTTAAAAGGCCGGGGAATGGCAGCGTCTTTGATCACGGTAAGCAAAAGCGGCAACTGCCCCTGAACCACTTCGTGTCCGCCGTCGATTTTACGCTTAACCGTAATTTGTTTTTTATTGAGTTCAAGGATTTCTTCTGCGTAGGTAATTTGAGGAATGCCCAATTTTTCTGCGGTTTGCGGTCCCACCTGAGCCGTATCACCGTCGATGGCCTGACGACCGGCAAAAACCATGTCGTAATCGCCGATCTTTTTCAGCGCCGCGCTTAAAACGTACGAAGTAGCCAGCGTATCGGCGCCGGCGAACTTGCGGTCGCTGATTAAAATGGTTTCATCGGCTCCCATGTACAAACATTCGCGCAACACTTCCGAAGCTTTGGGCGGCCCCATGGTCATGGCGATTACGTGAGCGCCGTGCTTGTCTTTGATTTGCAGCGCCAGTTCCAGCGCCACTTTGTCTTCGGGATTAAAGATGGCTGGCAGCATGGCGCGATTCACCGTGCCGTCCGGCTTCATGACTTCACCGGAAATATTGGCCGTATCCGGAACCTGTTTCACTAAAACAACAATTTTGTAACTCATACGCCCTTCCTGTTCCATTAATTTAAATCTAAGGAAAGTTGAATATAAAAAATGAACATTTAATGTGCAATACTCTTACCTGAACAAAACATTGATTAATAATTGATTTTAATTTATTGAACCGCATCATTAGCCTTTATTTACACGGAATGTTAATTGATTTAAAAATAAGACAGAATATAATTGATTTTGTTTCTTTTTGTAACTAATTTGGTTACAGTTTAACAAGGTGGTAAAAATGATTCAAAGTAGTCGTTTTATAATTGGCACACATGTAATGATCATATTGGCGATTTCCAGGGGCCGCTTAGTCGATTCTGATTTTTTAGCCTTCAGCATTAACACGAACCCCGTTGTCGTAAGACGCATACTAAGCCAATTGCGTGCAGCAGGTTTGGTAGCAAGCAGACCGGGGCGACATGGAGGCGTAGAAATCGCACTTAATCCTGAAAAAATTTCACTTTTTGAAATTTACACAGCACTGGAACAAGGCCCACTTGTTCACAGATATTATTCGCCTCCCAATCAAAATTGTCCTGTTGGTTACACGATATGTGATGTACTGGAACCGTTTTTGGAACAGGCAGAACATGCGTTTTTTGCACAATTAAAAAAAATAAATATTGCGATGCTGGCAGAACAAATAGCTGAAACTTCCGGAATTAATGAGATGTTGAGTCAAGGAGTCAGTGTTGAAGCACTCCAACGTGACTATCGTTACGAAAATGGTAAATTTATATTCAAAGGGGAAAATCATGATTGATCAACCATTTCAAGGATTTTCAAGGGAAACAATTGATTTTTTCAAACACCTGAAAGAAAACAACAACAAAACCTGGTTTAATCAAAACCGCACCATTTATGAAAGCCATGTTTTGGGACCAGCTAAAGCATTTGTCATTGACGTCGGGACTCGATTGCAGCAAATTTCACCGGCTATTGTGGCCGAGCCCCGTATCGACCGTTCCATCTTCCGTCTGCATAGGGATACCCGTTTTAGCAAAGATAAATCGGCCTATAAAACGCACCTGGGCATATTCTTTTGGGAAGGCACTTCGAAAAAGATTGAAAATCCGGGCTTTTATTTTCAACTGGACACAGAAGGGATTTTTCTGGGAGCAGGTTTACACATGTTTACTCCCGCCCAGGTTAAAGCATTTCGCAAACGTGTAGTCAGTGAACCAGCTGGTAGTGAACTCCGCAAAATTATGGAAGAAGTTTCAGCCCAAAATCCTGAATTTAAAGTCGGTGAAGTTGGTTATAAACGGATTCCAGCGGGCTTCCCTGCAGATCATCCCAATTCCAAATATCTTTTGCACAAAGGTCTGGCATTTTACTATCGCCATCCGATTTCTGACATAATTTTCAGCCCAAAACTGAGTGATTTTGTATTTGAGAAATTCAAAGCCATGGCCCCCTTGCATACCTGGCTGGTGGACATGGTTCAAGCCATGAACAAAAATAATTGATAATATGTACTTAACAAAAAGGAGAAATTAATGGGAGCACCCGTAGTTCATTTTGAAATCATGGGGAAAAATGGTAAAGATTTACAAAGCTTTTACAAGAATTTGTTTGATTGGGAAATTAAGGCTGACAATCCATTGCAATACGGCATGGTCAGTCCGCAAAGTGAAGGTAGTATTGGCGGTGGTGTTGCACAAACAAACGAAGGTCAGGATCCTTATGTAACGATTTACATTGCCGTTGATGATCCGCAGGCTCATTTAGATAAAGCCGTAGCATTAGGAGGCAAAATCATCGTTCCGGTTACTACCATTCCGGGCATGGTTAC
>CAYNLJ010000202.1:0-4595 GCA_964398005.1 uncultured Caldithrix sp.
AGTTTTTGCAGGGACACCCTGGCAAAATCGGGTGTCCCCATAAAAACGATTCTCATCAGTTTTTAGTACCTGTTTTTTTGACGTAGCTAATGGCTGTGCGTTCTACATGAATTTTCACATTGTCGTCAACTTTTAAAATCACTGTTTTATTGTCATCTGTAAAGCCGGCTACTTTACCATGAATACCGCCCATGGTAACCACATTGTCACCTTTTTGCAAGGCATCCAGCATTTTCTGTTTTTCTTTTTGCTTTTTTGCCTGGGGCCGGATCATTAAAAAGTACATAATAGCGATGATTAAAATAAACGGTAAAAAGGCGACCAATGGATTTCCGCCACCACCGTTGCCCTGGTTGGCGGGAGCCATAAGTAAAATTGCTTGTAACATGATTTTTCTCCTTATTATTAATTTAGTTTTCTATTGTATTTGTAATGTCTGATAAAATCTCCTGTTTCCAGCTTAAAAAGTTGTCATTTAAAATGGCTTTTCTCGCCTGTCGAACCAGGTCCAAATAAAAATGGACATTATGAATCGTAGCCAGACTTAATCCTAAAATCTCATTGGCATTGTACAAATGTCTCAGATAAGCTCTGGAAAAATTTTGACAGGTGTAACAAGTACACTGGTCATCGATCGGCCGTGCATCTTCCTTGAACCGTGCCGCTTTGAGAACCATTTTACCCCGCCAGGTAAAAACAGTTCCATTGCGTGCATTCCGGGTAGGGATGACACAATCAAACATGTCCACACCACGTTCAATCGCTTCCAGAATATCGGCCGGCATGCCCACACCCATTAAATATCTGGGCTTTTCCGAAGGCAAAATTTCCGTACAAAAATCGGTAATGTCAAACATGACCTCTTTGGGTTCCCCCACCGCCAGCCCGCCAATGGCGTAACCCGGGAAATCCAGATCAATTAATGCCCTTGCACTTTGCTCGCGAAGGTGTTTAAAGGTTGCCCCCTGCACAATGGCAAACAGCCACTGGCGATGACCATACAAGGGTTGCCAGTTGGCAAAAATTTCTCTCGCCTGACGCGCCCATTTAAGGGTCAGCTCGTTTGATTTTAACACATATTCCTCAGTAGAAGGGTAAGGCGGACACTCATCCAGTACCATCATGATGTCACTGCCCAGACTTCGTTGAATTTCCAGTACCAGTTCAGGAGTAAATTTATGGTAGGATCCATCCAGATGCGACTGGAATAAAACGCCTTCATCATCTATTTTGCGTAGTTCTTTTAAACTAAAAACCTGAAAGCCTCCACTGTCTGTCAAAATAGCCCGATCCCAGGCGATGAACTTGTGCAAGCCGCCTAATTTTCTGATGAGTTCATGTCCGGGCCTCATGTAAAGGTGATACGTATTGCCCAGGATGATCGAAGCATTCACGTCATGCAGGTCTCTGGGTGAAAGTGTTTTAACTGTACCCTGGGTACCCACCGGCATAAAAATCGGAGTCTCAATTAAACCATGATCCGTTTTAATTACCCCTGCCCGGGCCTTGCATTGTACATCCGTGTGAATTAAATCGAAAAACATTTATTCCATTCAGTTTTAATTTACAAAGTATTTAAGTTAATATTTTTTAATGAATCGGAGCAAATATTTCTCCAATTCAATTGTTGCTTAGAGTTCTGGTAAAAAGGAGAACAGGTTGAAGAATTATTGAATAAAAATTAAATCTACAGTTTACTACAATTAAACAGACTGGCTCTTTTCTGCTTTTGCCTTGAATATTGCAAAAAATTAATTTTAAACTTTCGATGTCAGTGGTAAAGCTCGCCTGCTTTAGTTTCTGAAAACCTCACGGTATTTTGAAATGTTTAATTTTTGATTGTAAAACAGATCCTCTAATACCAGTGCTACCGCACCAATAATGGCAGCATCTTCTTTGAGCTTAGCTTTTTTAACTTTGACAATCCGGCTTGGTGTACGCAGAATATCCTGCTTTACCTGTTCCTTAATAATTTTTAGTAGCAAAGAGTCATGGGCAATCGGTTGTCCCCCGATGACTACTAATTCAGGATTTAACGTATTAATTAAGTTGATGCAAATTACCCCAACTAAAAAGCCATATTCTTTTACCAGTTCCATGGCCAGACCATTGTTGTTGTGAGCTTCTTCAAGAATGTAGTCGACACTCAGTTTTTTTTCATCCAGTTGATCTTTAAAGCCTTGTTGCAGGCCTCTTTTGGCGCCTTGCAGCAAAACCTGTTCTGACAGAATATCGCCAAAATTCTTGTGGCCATCATACAGGAGTTTACAATACCCTTTCTCTTTCACCAGAAAACCAACATCGTAATAGCCAACTTCACCGGCAGAAGCAGAGACACCACGCAGTAGTTCCCCGTTAATAATAATCCCCGCTCCTACACCGTCGCCTACCCAGAGATACACCATATCCCGCACCGACTTACCGGCACCAAAATGGAATTCTCCCAGGCTGATCGCTTTAACGTCATTTTCCACAATGGTTTCGATTTGATAACGATCTTCAAATGATTTTTTTATGGGAAAACCAACCCAATTTTTTAAGGTGTCAGATTCCTGAATTTTTCCGTTTCGGTAATCGACCAATCCGGGAATGGCAATACCAATACCTATCGGTCTGGCTTTTTTAACCCAGCTGATTTTCAGGAAATCATCAATATATGAATAAACCTGCTTAACAATATCCTTTAACGAAGCACCGGGTTTAAAAGAAAAATAATCGATGTTGTGTATTTTAGCGTTTAAATCACTTAATGCTACCCGGGCATGATCACGTTTGATTTCAATTCCGATAGCGAAGCCGGAATGAGGATTAAATTCCAGTAATATGGGTTTACGACCACCCAGCTTGGTAGAACTCCCCATTCCGATTTCGTGAATATATCCCATTTCCAAAAGATTACTGATGATTTCAGAAACAGCTGCTTTGGACAATTTATAACGTTTAGCCAGTTCAGCACGTGAAATTGGGCCGTCATTTTTAATAAAACGCAAAATATTTAATTCATTGAATTCCCGAACTAATTTCGGACCATATCCTGCTTCTCGTATCATTTCAATTCCTTAATTCGTTTGTCTTCTTTACGATCATTCAAAGATAATATGAAATTGATTCGAAAAAAAAATTTTTTTTGGGGTCTTAATGACAGTACCATAATAATCCAGGTTTTTATTTATCAAGTTAGTGATACAGGAAAGCAGCAGTGGGCAGAACTCGCCTTTTTGGTCTTTTTTCTCTGCTAAATCAAAGTTTTATGAATGGAGTTCCAAAGATCCGTTCTAACGATTTGACGGGTAATGTTCTTTTTCTTGATGCTTATTTTAAAATTTTTGGCCACAATAATTTTCCATAAAGATTAGATTTTTATTTTATTTTGTATTATTATTTAACGATCAATTATTTTTTGGGAGAGCCACTATGCCAAAGGTCAATCTAACAAAGATCAATGAACCCGGTCGGGAATTTTTCCCCGCTGAACCTGGAGATCCTTACCATTTCAGGAATCAACTGATTAATGCGGAACGTTTCCGCCAATTACAAAAAGAAGAAATCGAAATTCTGAAAAAAAACAATAACTGGGCCGAAAATTGGGAGACGGTTCTGGTAACGGATCAGTTTGATCCCCAACTGGTAAAAAACTGTGAGTTCTGGGGATTAGTAAGAATCGGTGATTTAACACCGGCGATTTTGGAAGCGGACAACCTACGATTACCTGTTGGGCTATACAACAGCACCATTATTTCATGCGATTTTGGGGATCATGTTGCCGTTCGCAATGTAAGTCTCATTTCACACTATGTGGTGGGAGATAAGTGCATTTTATTTGATATTGACGAGCTACTGGTAACCGCCAAGGCAAAATTTGGCAACGGAGTGTTAAAAGAAGGTGAATCTGAAGATGACCGCATTTGGATTGAACTGGCCAATGAAAATGGCAAGCGAGCCATTCTACCCTTTGTAGGTATTCTCCCCGCTGATGCATATCTGTGGTCGAGAAACAGAGCGGATAAAACTTTCCAGGAAAAATTAATCGAATTAACCGACAAGGTGAGTGACAACCGGCCGGGTCAGTATGGCCAAATCGGCAGCAATTCGGTCATCCGCAACAGCCGGTTAATTCACAATGTTAATTTTGGTTCACATTGCCTGGTTACCGGCGCCAATCGGCTGGACAACCTGACCATCTTGTCCAATGAACAGGAACCAACAGAAATCAGGGAAGGGGTCGAATTAATCAATGGCATTGTTGGTTTTGGAAATCATATTCTTTATGGTGTAAAAGCCATCAATTTTATTACCGGGCGCAATGTTAATTTAAAATACGGTGCCCGTTTTCTACACACTTTTTTAGCTGACAATTCTACGGTTTCCTGCTGTGAGGTGTTAAACAATCTGCTCTTCCCTTTTCATGAACAACATCATAACAACTCCTTTCTGATTGCCACTACCGTTCAGGGACAGGCCAACATTGCAGCCGGCGCAACCATCGGGTCCAATCACAATTCCCGTGCACCCGATGGCGAGATCTTTGCCGAGAGGGGTTTCTGGCCTGGCTTGTGCAGTAACTTTAAACACAACAGCTACTTTGGGCCGTTTGC
>CAYNLJ010000203.1:0-4573 GCA_964398005.1 uncultured Caldithrix sp.
GTCGGCCAGCTTACAATTAATGTGAGATTTTTTTGCAAAGCCGGCTATTTTACTCGTTTAGTGGAGGAATTTAATGTACGAGTTTGAGAAGAAATAATAACAGGAGTGAGCAAATCTTCAATAAAAATTTTATAAATTGCAATGGCGATACATTTTATTGTATATTTGCCTGATTATTATTTAACAATGACACAAATGGAGATAAAAGATGAACGCATTAGGTCAGCATATTCTTGTGGAATTTGTGGGCTGTGATCCACATGTTTTAAATGATGTGACAACCATTGAACAAGGCATGTTAGATGCTGCAGATCGAGCCAATGCCACCATCATCAATTCCACCTTTCACTATTTTTCACCTTACGGAGTTTCAGGAGTAGTGGTAATCCAGGAAAGCCACCTGGCCGTACACACCTGGCCGGAATATCGCTATGCCGCTGTTGATTTGTTCACCTGTGGAGATGATGTGGACCCCTGGAAGGCTTTTGATTATCTTAAAGAGGTTTTTAAAGCTCAGAATTACTCTGCTCTGGAAACCCGCCGTGGTTCACTTAATCTTTTAACACGCATTAAATTTGATCCCGAAGAATTGCGTGAAGAATTTAAGAAATACATGAAACAAGGTCGCATTGAACGTAATGTGTGGCTTACAGATAAAGATGAGAATATTGCTCTTTCTTTGCGACACACAGGCGAAGTGCTGTACGACGAACGGTCTCCTTATCAGCATGTCAAAGTACTGAACACCTATGCCTTTGGCAAAACCCTGACCCTGGACAATATGGTCATGTGCACGGAAAAGGACGAATTTCATTACCATGAGATGATGACGCATCCCTTGATGCTGGCTCATGGTCATGCTAAAAACGTGCTGGTCATAGGAGGCGGTGACGGCGGCGTTGTGCGGGAAGTTTTGAAACACCCTTCCGTGGAAAAAGTAACCATGATTGAAATCGATGAAAAAGTAGTAGAGGCTTCCCGGTTGCATCTTCCGCAAATCGCGGCTGCTTTTGATAATCCAAAACTCGATTTGCAATTCACCGATGGCATTCAGTTTGTGGCTGATGCCAGGGACAACAGTTATGACATCATCATCGTTGATTCTACCGATCCCATCGGACCGGCAAAAGGATTGTTTTCCCATGAGTTCTACAAGAATTGTTACCGAATTTTAAATGATGATGGCGCCATGATTGTCCAGGGTGAAGCACCACGTTTTAACTCAGAAGTTTTTGTGGAAATTCATCAGACATTGAAGGATATCTTTGGACCCGACAAGGCTCATGTGATGCTGTTCCATGTCCCCACTTACCCAACGGGAGTCTGGAGCGGTCAAATTGGAGTAAAAGGGTCATTTGATCCTAAACAAATCGATGAACAGCAGGCAACAAACTTCTGTCAGGCAAACCACTTAAAATATTACAGCCCGGAAGTTCACAAGGCTGCCTTTGTGTTGCCACCTTACATCAAACAAATGTTAGGCCAATAATTGAATGGTAGTAATCTCCCGGCAAACGGGAGATTGCTTTTTTCTTCTAAATTTTGCACATTCTATTTAAATGAACTATCAACATTAATCAATTCAGAGGTTTGAAATGATCATTGTCACCGGAGCCGCTGGTTTTATCGGTAGTTGTGTGATTTCACGGCTTAATCAAGAAGGCCTGACCGACATCATCGCGGTAGATGTTTTACGCACTAACGACAAGTGGAAAAACTTACGTCACCTCGATTTTGCAGATTACCTGGACAGGGAACAACTTTTTGCTTACCTGGAAAATCAGCCACAAATCGAAGCGATCATCCACATGGGTGCCTGCAGTGCCACTACAGAACGTGATGCCAACTATTTAATGGAAAATAATTACCGCTACACTTTAAAATTAGCTCAATTTGCCTTACAACATTCAGTACGCTTTATTTACGCCAGTTCGGGTGCAACCTACGGTTTGGGTGAACTTGGTTATGATGATGATGAAAGTAAAATCCATTTACTTCGCCCGCTGAACATGTATGGTTACTCCAAGCAATTATTTGATTTAAAGGCACGGCGCGAAGGCTGGTTGAAGCAAATGGTTGGGCTGAAGTTTTTTAATGTTTACGGACCTAATGAATATTTTAAAGGCGACATGGCATCGGTCGTCTTTAAAGCTTTTAATCAAATTCAGGAAAAGGGCTACGTTCGTCTTTTTAAATCTCACCGTGCCGATTTTGAAGATGGCCAACAACTGCGTGACTTTATTTACATCAAAGATGTGCTGGAAGTAATTCTCTTCTTTTTGAAAAATCCGGACAAAAACGGCCTGTTCAATGTTGGTACCGGTAAAGCCCGATCCTTTTTGGACCTGGTCAAGGCCACCTTTAATGCCATGGGTCGCGAGCCCAAAATCGAGTTTTTTGACATGCCTGAAAATCTGCGCGATCGTTACCAATACTTTACTGAAGCTAAGATCGAAAAATTGAGAAAAGCCGGCTATCAACACGAATTCTATTCTCTGGAAGATGGAATAACCGATTACGTGCAGAACTATTTAATGCAAGGGTTGGCGCATTACTGAAACTAAGAATTTTAACCCAGGGACATGGTTAATCCTGAGCTTACCTAATACCTTTTGAAGACCCTGAAGGTGGACACATTTGAGGAAAAATTGCTACGATCAAATAACTAATTGCAAATAGGTACAGCTCAAGAAATCGAAAAACTGGTCGATTTAATTACAGATATTTTGCCCTGGTAAAAATTTTGAATTTGGTTTAATCGAAACCCTAATCGACCCAGACAAGGATTTATGAATAATCAACAGTTTATTGGAAAAGTCTTCGGTCACTTCCGCATCCTGGAACCTGCCGGGCAGGGCGGAATGGGACTGGTTTTCAAAGCCTTAAACACCCACCTGGACAAAATAGTTGCCCTCAAAATGATTGCCCCCGGGCTTTCACTCAATGAAAAACTGCTCAACCGTTTTAAAACCGAAGCCCGTGCTCTGGCTCGTCTCGAAAATCCTCACATTGTGCGCATTAGCGATCTGTTGGAAGCCGATGGCCACTGGTTTATTGTGATGGAATTCATCGAAGGCGACACGCTGCGTGACCGTTTAAAAGACAAACGCCCGCTTCCCTTAAAAGAAGCCATCGAAATTACCGAACAGATTCTTTCTGCTTTACAGCATGCACATTCGGCCAGTATTGTACATCGCGATATTAAACCCAGTAATATTTTATTGACTAAGGACAATCTGGTTAAGGTTACCGATTTTGGTCTGGCTAAAATTCAGGAAAATTCGCTCATTCACACCCAAATTTCGGCCATCGGTGGCACCTTGTATTACATGTCACCGGAGCAGGTGCGCAGTTTAAAGGAAACGGATCATCGAACCGACATCTATTCTCTGGGCATTACCATGTACCAGATGGTCACCGGAACCGTACCTTTTGACCCGAATCAAACCGATTTTGACATCCGCGAAACGATTGTCCGAAAACCGCTGCCTAAACCTTCAACGTTTAATCCTTACCTGCCTGCTGAAATCGATGATTTCATCATGAAAGCCATCGAAAAAAATCCCGATGACCGGTTTCAATCAGCGGTTGAAATGAGTCAGGAATTAACCGAATTAAAAGAACAAATCAAAGACAAACTGGAAGCGGCTCAACCCTTAAAAGCCGACACCGATCAGGAACTCAGTTTCGAACAATTTCCTTTTGAAATTAAAGATGATTTTTCAGAAGAATCCCTTACTCCTGAAATTCCAGTCGAGCGTACCCCGCTTCCTGTTGAAGAGGAATCCCCTGCAGAAGAAGCCGGTTCAGACCGATCCGAAATTTCACAGCTTTCACGTATTACTGAAATCGTCAGACGAAAACGCCTATGG
Source organism: uncultured Caldithrix sp. (assembly GCA_964398005.1). Taxonomy (GTDB): domain Bacteria; phylum Calditrichota; class Calditrichia; order Calditrichales; family Calditrichaceae; genus Caldithrix. The sequence continues at coordinate 3,873 of CAYNLJ010000203.1, forward strand.
CTTTACAGTTTGCTGCCGGTTCTGATCATTGTGCTGATTATTTACCTTATTTCACTGCCCAAGCCACCTGTGGTCTCGGAAACACCTGCATTCACTTACCTGAGCCTGAACAGCCGACCCTCCGGAGCCAAAACCTTTATTGACGGGCAATTTGTTGGGTTAACGCCGGTTGATTCTTTAAATTTCACAAAAGGCCGTTTTCACTTAACCATAGAAAAACCCGGTTTTAGCACCTTTGATTCTACAATTTTTTTAAGAGCCGGACAACACCTGATACTGGACATTGCTCTGGCGGTTCAACCACCTCAAAAAGAGGAAATCCCGGTAGCAGCTAAAAAAATCGCATCTGATGGGGTTAAAAAAATTCAAACCAGCCAGGTAACCATTGTTTCCGATCCTTCCGGCGCGCAGGTACTGATCAACAACAGGATAGTTGGTCAAACTCCCCTAAGCCTTGCTTTAAATCCCAAAGAAAAAATTGATTTACAAATCGAGAAAAAAGGCTTCGAGACCGTAAAAAAGAAACTGACCATCCCTGAAGAAAAAGAGTTCCGCCTGAATTTCAATCTAAATCCCCAACCGGCACAACTTACCATTCAATCCAACGGCTGGCCGGTTAAGGTGCAAATTGACAATCAAAGGTTGATGACGCTTAATTCAGCAAACAAACGGATCCAACTTTCGCCGGGCCAGCACAAGCT
>CAYNLJ010000204.1:0-4540 GCA_964398005.1 uncultured Caldithrix sp.
ACCTTTGCTACATTTTCTGCAGTGCTAAAAGTGTAAGGAAAAAAAAGTGATTGAGAAGGCATAGAAAATAAATCGAATACTGGCGGTACAAGTGTTTTAATTATACCAATAAAGATCAATGATTTATTAATTGAAGCTGGGGCTTTTTTCAAGAGAAATAGAATCACCAATACAATTACAATAAAAAGGGAATTTTGTAATTCAAATAAAAGCATGGTATTGTACCATGTGGACGATATTTGATTTAGAATTGTACTCATTTCTTACTTTCCGATTTTTGTTCCAAAAGGTTTTTTAATGTGTTAATTTCTTCTTTTGTTAATTGGCCGGAATTCACTAAAAAACTGGCAAGGCTAAAAAAAGAACCATTGAAAACTTTTTTAACAAAATTTGATATTTCTTTTTGTTTTAAATTTTTAAACTCTTCTTTAGGCGAATAAAGATTTACTTTGCCCAGTTTTTTGATTTCCAGAAAACCTTTTTGGACTAAATTATTCATTACGGTTTGTACCGTTGTGTAAGCTTTTTCTCCATGAGGATAGGCATGATCTACTACCTGCCTGACGGTAACGGGAAAGTTTTTTAATTGCCAGATATGTTTCAATACTTCCCATTCAAGATCAGAAAGTTTTCTACCTTTCACGCCAATCTCCTATGTTTGTAGTTGCACTACTATAAATATAGTAGATGATTTTCAAAAGTCAAATTTTTTTTAAAATTTTATTTTTCCTCCGTCCCAATCTTGCTTAATTTAGGGACATGAGCACGTACATTTTAGGAATTTCGGCCTTTTATCATGATTCTGCCGCCGCCTTGCTGAAAGATGGCGAGATTGTGGCAGCTGCCCAGGAAGAACGTTTTACGCGTAAAAAACACGATTACTCTTTCCCGCAGAAGGCCATCGATTACTGCCTGCAGGAAGCAAACATCACCGCGCAGCAACTAAATCACGTTATTTTTTACGAAAAACCTTTTATTAAATTTAACCGCATTCTGGAAACCTATTTAAGCACGGCACCGTTGGGTCTGCGCTCGTTTTTGATGGCCATGCCCATGTGGATTGGAGAAAAACTCTGGATTCCCGATGTAATCCGTAAAAAATTAAATTACCATGGTCCCTTGCATTTTGCTGAGCACCATGAATCGCACGCTGCCTCTGCCTTTTTCCCTTCACCTTTTAAGCAGGCGGCCATCCTGACCATGGACGGTGTAGGGGAATGGACCACCTCTTCCATCGGCCTGGGGCATGACAATCAGGTTGAATTGCTTTACGAACAGCATTTTCCGCACTCCTTGGGCTTGCTCTATTCGGCCTTTACTTATTTTACCGGTTTTCGCGTCAATTCCGGTGAGTACAAACTGATGGGCCTGGCGCCATATGGCCAGCCGCGTTACGCACAGCTTATCTTAGACGAACTGCTCGATTTGAAGGAAGACGGTTCATTTAAACTGAACATGAAATATTTTAACTATTTGAGCGGGCTGACCATGACCGGTCGTAAATTTGCCCGATTGTTTGGTGGGCCGCCACGGCGCCCGGAGGCACCGCTCACCCGACGTGAAATGGATCTGGCGGCTTCCATTCAGCAGGTTACCGAAGAAATTGTTTTACGCATGGCCCGCCATGTAAAAAAAGTAACCGGTGAAAAATATCTTTGTCTGGCTGGCGGCGTTGCCTTAAACTGCGTGGCCAATGGCAAATTGCTGCGCAGCGGCCTGTTTGACGATCTGTGGATTCAGCCGGCAGCCGGAGATGCAGGAGGTGCATTAGGCGCGGCTTTACTGGTCCATTACCATTTGTTGGGCAACAAACGCCAGACCCAGCCCGGTGATGCTCAGCAGGGTTCTTACCTGGGGCCGCAATACTCAAACCAGGAAATTGAACAATTTTTAAAGAAGAGCAACGTCCCTTTTCAAATGCTGTCCGATGAACAACTTTTTAAGGAGGTGGCCGACCTGCTGGCCAGGGGTAAAGTGGTGGGCTGGTTTCAGGGGAGGATGGAATTTGGCCCCCGGGCTCTGGGTAATCGTTCCATTTTGGGCGATCCGCGTGACCCGCAAATGCAAAAAAAGATGAATCTGAAAATCAAATTCCGCGAAAGTTTTAGACCTTTTGCCCCGGCTGTGCTGGAAGAAAAAGCCGACCAATGGTTTCAGATCGACCGTCCTTCACCTTACATGCTACTGGTCGCAGATGTTGCTCCGGACAAGCGCGAGCCCGTTCCCGACGAAGACAAGTTACAGGGACTGGAACAATTGAAGGTAAAACGTTCCAAAATCCCGGCTGTGACTCATGTCGATTACACGGCCCGCCTGCAAACGGTCAACCCGCAAACCAATCCGCGTTTTTACCGGTTGTTGCAGGAGTTTGAAGAGCAAACCGGTTGTCCGGTGCTGATTAATACATCGTTTAATGTGCGTGGGGAACCTATTGTAGCCAGCCCGCAAGATGCCTTTCGTTGTTTCCTGCGTACCGAAATGGATGTGCTGGTCATGGGAAATTGTTTACTGCGCAAGGAACAACAGGCTGCGCAGCAAATTGAAGCCGCCCGCAAGGAGGTGTTCGAACTTGATTAAAACTCTGTGGCAAAGTGAACCGTCGCCAAAGCAACTGCGGCAATTTTCGATTACCCTTGGTCTGATTTTCCTGGTTGGTTTAATCTGGTCTCAGGTCAAGGAAAACCAAATTTTAGCCGGGTTCTTTCTGGTCCTGTTGATTTTCCTGTTAATGGGCTGGCTCTGGCGCCCGTTGCTGATCTTTTTCTACCGGCTCTGGATGAGTTTAAGCCACCTGTTGGGCGCCCTGATGTCCCGTATCATTTTAACGCTCATTTTTTTCTTGATTTTTACTCCCATTGGCTTAATCTTAAAAGTCATCGGCAAACAGCCGTTGGATTTAAAAATCGAAAAAGAAAAGCTCGGTTACTGGCATCAGCGAAAAAAGAGGCAAAGTGATCTGGATAAAATGTATTGATGACTTTTTTAATTAATCATAGAGGGAAAAGATTTTATGGCAAAATTAAGTATTATCACTGAATATTTGAGTTTTCTGAAAACACATAAAAAGTGGTGGCTGATGCCCATTGTTTTTATTCTGCTGTTATTAGGAGCCATCATTGTGTTGGCACAGGGCAGTCCGGTGGCGCTTTTTATTTACAGTTTGTTCTAAAGCAGCGTAGCTACTAACCAATTAAAAAATATCCGCAGAGGAATTCGTAGAATTTTGAATGTTGAGTTTTGAGTGTTGAATGGGGTGAAATTTTGGCTTTTAAAAAATCGTTTAAAAAGAAAAAATGAGGCATCATGGATTTAGAACTACTCAAAAACAGCTTAATCAAACTTTTCCACCGCGGATTTGAAAAGGACAAAATTCAGCGCTTATTCAATTATCTGGTAAAGACTGAAGAAATCGAACTCCAACAAATCTTTCCCAATTTTTTAGCTATTAAGTTAGATTTCAGCTTTGAAGAGACGCTTAAGCTGGTCACCTTTGGTGTGCTGGATGGCCTGTTTGAAATGGAATGGCAGGTTAGCTGCCCGCAGTGCCACTCCGTGAACTTTGAAACCGGAGCTTTAAAGAATTTAAGATTGCACGAACATTGCCAGGTGTGCGGTACAGACTATGAGCCGGAGGCGGATCAGAATGTACAGGTAATTTTGCGTCTGCACCCACGTTTTTTTGATCAGGTATTGAAAAAACCAGAAAAAGAGGCAATGAAAATTGACCAAAGGGTGCAACCATTAACCGTTCTTGATTTAATGGGTTACCCTGACTTTCGCGAACATTTTACCGATCAGGTACCCCGTTTAAATCAGGGTATTAAAATTCGTAACGCCAGTATCATGTTTACCGATTTACGGAATTCCACCAATATGTATGAAAAAATCGGCGACGTGCAGGCCTTTTTGCTGGTCAATGAACATTTTGAAATATTGTTCGATACCATCATCAAAAAATATGGTGGGGTGATTAAGACTATCGGCGATGCGGTGATGGCCGTTTTTAAAGATACCCGGCATGCCCTGGAGGCCGCTCTGGAAATCAAACAAAAAGTAGATGCCTTCTTAAAATCGAAATTGCAGGGTTTTGACTCAGGTATTAAAATTGGCTTACATGTAGGGCCGGCGGTTGTGGTAAATTTAAACGAGAGTTTTGACCTGTTTGGAACCACCATCAATAAGGCAGCCCGGCTGGTCTCTTTTGCCCAGTCCAACTCGATCGCGCTTAGTCAGGAATTTTTAGATCAGGTACGCAGTCAGTTAAACCGAAATGCGGATCAGGACATTAAAAAGCAGACGGTGGACTTAAAAGGTTTAAATGTAAAACAGACGATCTATTTGCTTAAAGTTTAAACTTTCAGGGTTTGGTTTGGAACTGCAAAAAGGTTTTGTTCAGGTTTACACGGGTAATGGCAAAGGAAAAACAACAGCCGCCATTGGCTTGGCAATTCGGGCCCTGGGGCATGGATTTAAGGTCTATTTTGTTCAGTTCATGAAGGACTTTCCTTATGGCGAGCTGAACATTCTGAAACAGTTTGCG
>CAYNLJ010000205.1:0-4527 GCA_964398005.1 uncultured Caldithrix sp.
AAATCAGTCAGGGTACGGAAATCGCCGGCTTTAAGCTTTCGGCCGATTTCATTACGGGTGGCTTTTACAGCCTGGACGGTGTGCATCCTTCCGATTTGGGTCATGTGCTGATTGCCAATGAATGGTTGCGGGCTATCAACGACAATTTCCGTGTCAGCGTGCCTTTGATTAATGTACCTGAACAGGTTGGTCAAATCCCCTACAGCGATTCGTTGCTGGTCAAACATTAATCGTTTAGTAATTTTTTAGATTCTAAAACTGCAGGCCCCACTACTTTTGAGTGGTCCTGCAGTTTTCCTTTGCTGGTACCAACCGGGTTCCGGCTCAATATTTTTTAATCATCCACAATATGGTTGAAATCCATCCAGTTTCTTCCCAAAATGTAGCAAAAAATTGGAAAATTATTTGCTTAGTATTCAAGAAAGTTCTTACTTTCCCGAAAATTTCTGAAAAGGCCATATACTTTTTTGGGGGGAAAATGGCGCAAAAGCTACACCGTTTAATCTTAGTGCTATTTATTTTATTCCAATTTACACTTGCACAACAATATGAAATTGTCTGGTTGAATGAATACAAAACAGATAATCTGAGCTACCAGTTTAAAAACTGGGGCCAGAAACTCAAATGGTACGTATTTGGTAAAAAACCCCAGCTCATACGTCGCCCTTTTTCGTTTGGGAGTAAAATTGGGCAAAATCTTTACTTTTTAGATCAGGCAGCCGGAATGGTGGGCGTTCTTTTTCTCTCGTCACATCAGTTTTCCTGGCTACCTCTAAAAACAGAACTTCGCTTTTATTCAGGGGTTGATCTCTGTGATTTGGGAGATAAAAATTTATTGCTAACCGATTCCGGTTTAAATAATATATTTGTGCTTAACAAAAAGGAGGGTTCGTTGTCTGTCTGGAACGACTCTCTTAAACTCGATCGTCCTACCGGCATTGAATACTGGAGGAAGGGCAGGCAGGTGGTGTTGGCCGAAACTGGAAATCATCGATTGTTGATCTTTGATGAAAAAGGTCATTTAAAAAAGATTATTGGAAAACGCGGCAGCAATCCCGGTGAATTTAACTTTCCAACCTTCATAAAAGTAAAAAAAGATGGCACGATTTATGTAGTAGATTCTATGAATTTTAGAATTCAGGTTATCCGGATGGATGGTAAAGTTGTCTCGATTTTTGGGGATGCTGGTAATGCAACGGGTTCCATGGCCCGGCCCAAAGGAATTGATGTAGATGACTCAGGCCATATTTTTGTAGTCGATGGGTTATTTCACACAGTTCAGGTTTTTGATATTCATGGAAATTTATTAACTTACTTCGGTGGTCAGGGCACTGAACCCGGAAAATTCTGGATGCCGGTAGACGTGTTCATTGATGAACAAAATCATATTTTTGTTACAGACAGTTTCAATTCGAGAATACAGGAATTTGAACTAAAAAGCAGGTAAAAATGAGTAAATTACATCTTGTTTTTGTCGTTTTGGTAAGTTTAACCGGAAGCCAGACTTTCGGACAAAATTTGGCGAATTCCGTGCATAACCTGTCAGTCAGCGGGCCTGGCAGCATCAAGGCAAGTAGTGAGACTGAAATTTGCATCTTCTGTCACACACCACATAATTCCCGACCTGTAGCTCCTCTGTGGAATCGTGAAGACCCGGGTACAGTTTACACACTTTACAGCAGTCCTACCCTAAACGCTCAACCGGGACAGCCAGATGGAGCTTCCATTCTTTGTCTTTCCTGCCATGACGGGACAGTAGCACTGGGAAGTGTTATCAGTCGCCCTCAAGACATTGCCATGAGTGGGGGCATCACCACTCTACCCAGCGGGCCAACCAATCTGGGCACAGATCTGTCAGATGATCATCCCATTTCATTTTTTTATGATGCCTCGCTGTCCGGTTCAGATCCGGAATTGGTCGATCCTTCCTCACTTTCCGGACCGGTGCATCTGGAGAACAGCAAATTACAATGTACTTCCTGTCATGATCCCCATGATAATACCAACGGCAACTTTTTAGTGGTTGACAATCACAATTCCAATCTTTGTCTTTACTGTCACCAAAAAACAAACTGGAATTTAAGTGATCATGCCAATTCAACAGCCGGCTGGGATGGAAACGGAACCGATCCCTGGCCTCATACTGATTATACCACAGTAGCACAAAATGCCTGCGAAAACTGCCATAATCCTCACACCGCTAACGAACATGCCATGCTCCTGAATCAAAGCCAGGAAGAAGACAACTGTCTGGTTTGTCACAACGGTCATGTAGCTTCAAAAAACATCGAACTTCAACTGACTAAACCTTATCGCCATAATGTTTATGGCTACAACAACGTCCATCAGCCCGACGAAACTCTACCTGTACAAGTTAAACATGTGGAATGTGTCGATTGCCATAACCCTCACCAGGCAAATGGGCAAACAGCTTCCGCCCCCGCTGCCAGCGGTGCCCTGAGTGGAGTAAAGGGAATTGACACCAACGGTAACCCAGTGAATCAGGCAAACTATCAATATCAGGTTTGTTACAAATGTCATGCTGATAGTCCCGATAAACCGGGGTCTCCGATCAATCGGCAAATTCAACAGAATAATGTACGGTTGGAATTTGATCCTTCAAACCCATCTTATCACCCCATCGAAGCCCCCGGGGTGAACACTGATGTACCAAGCCTTATTGCGCCATTGAGTGAATCGAGCACTATTTACTGCACAGACTGCCATGCCAGTGATGGAAGCGGTTCGCCTGCCGGTCCGCATGGGTCCAATTACGCACAATTGTTAAAATATCGTTACGAGACGGCTGACCACACCAAAGAATCCTATCAGGCTTATGAACTCTGTTATCAATGCCATGACCGAAACGAAATCATTAATAATACCAGCACCAAATTTGGCAAGGAAGTACATCGTAAACATATCAGTGGCGAAGATGCACCCTGCGCCGCCTGCCATGATGCTCATGGCATTAGCTACACTCAGGGTAATTCCACTAACAATTCACATTTAATTAACTTTAACTTAAGTATCGTTTCACAAAACTCTAAAGGCGAGCTAAAATTCGTAGACAAAGGTGATTACGCCGGAGAATGTTATCTAAGATGTCATGGAGAGGATCACAAACCCAAAAAATATCCTTAATCATGAAGAAATTACCCTTCCGCTATCGCGTTGTTTTGGTGGTCAGCTTGACCATTGCCTTTTCCGGGTTCATTGGTTTCCATTTTTTCCACTCCTATTTTGTTGAAAATATCAAGCAAAATTACTATCAGGATTTCGATGCCCTTATAGGCATAATTAAAAAAAACTACATGTTTACATTAAGACAAGAAGGTGGCAAAATTTTATATGATCTACTAACTGAACTTAAAAAAGATAAACACGTCAAAGCAGCCTATGTGCTTGATGCTAATGGACGTATAGTATTTCCCAAAGACTCTCTGGCAGAAGCGACTCATTTTTCCCTGAAGGAATTACAAAAGAAATATAATCCAAAGGGAAATTATAGGAATTTAGAGACTCAAAGCCCTATTTACCGCAGTATCGTTCCTGTGTTTAATCAGGGGCAATGCCAACGCTGCCATGGAGAAAAACCCGGAAAATTAGGTTACATCATACTGGATTTTGATGTCCAGAGCATCGAAAAAAACTCGGACATGATCCTGAATTTCGGTCGGGTATTTACCCTGTTACTGGCAATCCTCATACTTATTATCATGCGCCTGGTACACTACAAATCAATTCACCATTCTCTACAGAAATTCATTTCAACGATCTCAAGAATTTCAAAAGGTGATTTAAACCAGCGTGTAAAATTGAATGAAGTTGAAGAATTGGGTCAACTGGCAGAAAACTTTAATCGAATGATGGAACGCATCAATAAGATGCAGTTAGAACTGAATACCTGCCATCAAAGGCAGTTACGCAATGCTGAAAAAATGGCCAGTGTAGGTGAATTAGCCGCAAGTTTAGCTCATGAAATAAAAAATCCACTTATGGGCATCACCAATGCTTTGCAGGTCATTTCCAAAAAAATTTCTGACCCGGCATATAAAGAAATTTTAGAAGAAATATTACATCAGGGTGAACGTGTAAACAATGCCGTCAATGAGTTACTGCGCTTTGCCCGTCCCGGAGAAATGCATCTGCAGGATGAAAATCTCAATCTTATTATTGAAAACATAATTAACTTTTTTAAAGAGCAGACTTTTCAAAGTGATATTGAATTTATTTTTGAACCCGATCTTGAACTTCCTATCATGACAGTAGATAAAAAGATGATGGAAAGTTTAATTCACAATCTAATTCAAAATGCTGTACAAGCAATTCCCAAAGACAGACCTGGTGAAATAAAAATCAATACTCAGTTCGTTAAAGAGAAGCGACAGGTTCGATTAACTATCGAAGACAATGGAGTTGGCATTTCAGAAGAACAAAAAAACAAAATTTTTAAACCGTTTTTTTCTACCAAATCAGAGGGCACAGGATTGGGATTAGCGATCTGTTCACAAATTGTGGAGCAAC
>CAYNLJ010000206.1:0-4527 GCA_964398005.1 uncultured Caldithrix sp.
CTGCCGGCCATCGGGTAGCTGTGCCCGGGCCACCACATGGTTAAAGCGAAAGGGAGTGGCCAGGCTGGTGTCTAACCGGCCATTCTGACGTGTGGAAACCAGCACCGGGTCAATGGTCAGATCAGCCGCGCGACCCATGGCACACAGCAGGGTAACCATATCCTTGCAATCGCCATAGCGATTTTTAAAGACATCGGCGGCAAAATGCGGCTGGTAACTGCCGATGCCGATGGCAATGGCGACGTAACGAATATGATCACGCACCCAATTGTAAATCTTTTCCAGCTTTTGCCAGTCGTCATCGCTGCCGTTTACCAGGGATTCGGTAAATCGTTTTAATTCGGCATTGGGTTTCATCCGTTCCTTACTTAAGTCAAAATACCAGTTGGCCACATCTTGCCACTTTTCAAAGCCCAAAGGAGCAAACAACAGATAGGCTGCAACATCGGGAATGGGCGGCATGGCCGTTTCTCTTTCCAGTGCGGGCATGTCATGCACCTGCCAGCGGTAAATGGTTTTAAAGCCACTGGGCCGCTTTACACTGTCCGGTTGCAGGGGGTAATGGTAAACCTTGTGGTGCAGTTTCCAGGAAGAGGGGAAGGACACTTCAAAACGGGAACGTAAAACCGGAATAAAATCCTGAAAACTCCAGCTATGGTAAAGAGTTAAATTTTCGAAAATCATGTGGTAACGATATTCAATGACATCACCCGGTTCCGCATCCGGGAAGGTAAACTTTTTGGCCTTTTGATCGGCGTAAAAGATAAAATCAGGGTAAAGGAAGATATCGAAGATTTGTTTTTCATCCAGCACGGTAATACGGCCGTCCGGGTGAATGGTGCGCGCTTTGATTTTCTCCACCGTAGAACTGCCCGGCGTGTAGGGAATGACCACATTGCAATAGGCCAGTCCCCCACGATCTAAAATGCGAACAACCTTGTGCCGGTCAAAATGGGTTAACCTGATTTCACCCTGCCCTTCAATGGAAACCTGGCCTTCATCCAAAAGGACCAGGGCATGGGCCGTTGGATAATCGGCGGAATCCGGTAGTGATTCCAGAGAGAGTTCTTTCCAGTCCAATTGTTCGGCCCAATGATTGGCAGAACAGGAAAATAAAACAGAGAGCGCTACAAATCCCAGCAGCAAATAAAGTTGTTTCCCTGGTTTCTGACGAAATCCGTTAAAAACCAACTTTGTCACCTGCCGTAAATGGTTTGATTTAAATTTAATGATTTACCGGGCAAAAAGAAAATTGACAAATTTTGAAGGTAGAAGTTTGAAGGAGGAAGTTTGAAGGGAGAAGGGGGAAGTTTGAAGTTAAAAGGAAGAAGGTTGAAGGGAGAAGGCAGATAGGTTGACCGGCCGGCGGAGCCGGTTGGAGAGCGAATCTGCAAAACCGTTTTATGGACAAATCTAAAATTACTTCGATTTGCTGCGGACCTAAGGGCCATGCACATCGGTAAAAATGAAAAACCCCAGCCATTATGCTGGGGAAATCATCATGACAGGTATTTCAATCAATTGAAGAAGTTCTTTCATCAAACGACAGTTAATTTTCCATTTTCTTAGGGGAATGCGACTACATCGGCCCGCACCATCAATTTCACCTTATTGAAAATCAAAAAATTTGAAATTTGGGTATCGTAACGCACATTGGTCAAGGCCAGACCTCGTCCCTCTACTTTACCAACCTTTTTTTCAACATTTTGCCAGAGATCCTTTAAGGCCTCCTGGTAAAGTGCGTCCGGACCGTTTAGCTTTAATAAAGAAATCGTTTGGGTCATGAAGCCACTTGAGATGGACACGCCAATCAAGTAAGAAGCGGACGCTTCACCGGTCACATCCGTGGCGACAATGCTGAAGTTGCTTTCCCGCAGTTCTACCAAGGTTTGATTGGAACTCATGAACAGGCCGGAATTTACACAGCCGGACATAACCAAAATGGCAGATAGAAGAACAATTTTTTTAAACATGACAACTCCTCCTTTATTTTGAGTCAGGATTCTACAAATTATATTAATATTCAATCCTCGAAATGGCATGGCTTGCCCCATAATTACACCTCAAAGGAGGCAAAATCTCAACACTGATGTAACGACAAAATATTTTACACCGTCCTCAGGTCCGGACTCCTCAGTAAGATTGAACACTATTGATTTGCAGAACTTTATTAATTTACAAAATCATTTTAGGAGAGGATTATTATTCGGATCAATGACAACAATCACATATGAAAATTTTGGTACCATTTAGTGTGAGATCTTTTGGGAAAGTATTTCGAAGACGGCCTTATCAATAGAAGATTTTAAAAAAGGTGTGGATCTTTCTCACCTCAGTCGGGGAAGAATGATGTTTGTTACTTTTCCCTGGTCATTTATCGTTTTTTCTAAAAATCTCAATCCGATAGCGGTTTTGCCAGAAATCTGATTCAAACTGCAGACCTGCCAGTTGATAACATTTTTCTGTTATGCCAATATCCGCCAGCAGCAACCGACCGCAGGCCGGATTTTGCAATCCCTCCTTTGGCAAGGCCAGGGTCATCGTCAGGTCCGCCTGAAAAAAGTCACCCGCTGCCTGACCGCTGTTGGCATCGATTCCTGATGGAATGTCCAAAGCCAACTTCAGGCCGGGTTGAAGATTGGCCCAGTTGATAAACTGTTGCGCCTTTTCACGGGGGGCTCCGTTCAAGCTGTAACCAATAAGGCCGTCGAGAATGATATCTGCCCGGAAATGGGCAAGTTCAGTAAAGCTTAACAGCTTCCCACCGCTTGATTTAAAAATTTTTAATTGCCGGGCCGCGGCCGGGGAAAGTCGATCGGGATGAAGCAGGCAGAGGCCAACTTTTAACCGGCGATTGGCCAGATGACGGGCGGCACAAATGGCACCGCCTCCGTTTCCACCGCTACCGGCCAATATTAGATAGTGGGCTTTTTGCCAGCCTTTGCCCATCAAATCAAGAGCGCTTAATGCTAAGTTTCGTCCGGCATTCTCCATCATCTGCAAGAGCGAAAGTTCAATTACAACCGTAGCAATCTGATCAATCTCTAACATTTTTTCTCGGGAAACAGCCGGAATCGGTTGGCCCTGATCTGTAAAAAAATACATTAACCGCGATCCAGAATTTCCCTGATTTTAGCGACCAGATCCTGCACGGTAAACGGTTTCTGAATGAAATCTACATCTTCAGGAAGAATGCCACGTTGGACAATGTTGTCATCGGTGTAGCCGGACATGTAGAGCACCTTTAAATCACTTTTCAGTTTTTTAAGGACTTCGGCAAGTTCCGCACCGCTGCCACCGGGCATCACCACATCGGTTAACAGAAAGTCAATTTCTTCTTCACTCTCTTTAAACAGATTAACCGCTTCCTGTAAATTTTTAGCTGTCAGAATATTGTAACCGTAATTGCCCAGACCGGTTATGATCAATTCCCGAACGCTGTTTTCATCTTCGGCAACCAGAATCGTTTCCGTACCTTCCAGATTTTTGCGTAAACGCATTTCGCTCTCTTCGGCAATTTCTTCTTCATTTACTATCGGAAAGTAAATTTTAAAAGTAGTGCCCTGTCCTACCTCACTGTAAACCCGGATGTGCCCACCGCTCTGTTTAACAATGCCATAAACGGTTGCCAGGCCCAGGCCGGTGCCTTTACCTTTTTCTTTTGTGCTGAAGAAGGGTTCAAAAATATGAGACAAAGTTTCCCTGGTCATGCCAACACCGGTATCATTGATATCCATCTCCACGTACCAGCCTTCGGTTAAATCAGGATAAGATTTGAGATAATTTTTATCGATGAAGGTGTTGTTAAGTTCAATGGTCAGCTGGCCACCGTCAGGCATGGCATCACGGGCATTAACCACCAAGTTCATGATCACCTGTTCCACTTGGCCGGGATCTGCTTTAATCAACCCCAGATTTTCATTGTACAATATGGTCAGGTTAATGTCTTCGCCAATCAGACGACGCAGCATTTTAGCCATGTCCTTAAGAATCTGATTGAGATCTAATATCTTGGGCTGCATAATCTGCTTACGGCTGAAAGCCAAAAGCTGACTGGTTAAGGAGGCTGCTCTACGTCCGGCTTCTTTTATTTGTACCAGTGGTTCAAAAAGTGGATTTTCAGGATTTAATTTGTGCAGCAAAAGTTCGCTGTAGCCATTAATGACCGTTAACAGATTGTTGAAATCGTGTGCCACCCCGCCGGCCAGACGCCCGATGGCTTCCATCTTCTGGGATTGCAAAAACTGTTCTTCCAGCTGTTTTTGGTGGGTAATATCTTCAGACATATTCAAGAAATTGATAACATTTCCCTGCTGGTCAAAAACAGGGCTTACCAAAGTTCTGCTGAAGATAACCGTTCCATCTTTCTTCTTTACAGGTATTTCAGCTTGCCAAACTTTCTGCTGTTCAATGTGGCTGAAAAAATCCTGATACTTTTCTTCATCAACAACATCTTCATATAAAAAGGTTGTCTTTTTGCCAATTATTTCATCTTCCTGGTAGCCTAATTTTTCAGTGAAAGTTTGG
>CAYNLJ010000207.1:0-4521 GCA_964398005.1 uncultured Caldithrix sp.
AACACCGAAAATTTTAACTAACCCGATTTCAGCCGTATTCTGCACATGGGTACCACCGCAGGCAGAGAAGTCAAAATCCTTGATTTCTACTACCCGCAGGTTGTCAAACTCCTTAGGTGGGCGACGCAGAGGAAAACGTTCAGCTTCATCGGGTGTAACCCAATGAATGACAACCGGCAGGGCCTGATTAATCCATTGCTGTGCTTTTTTTTCAATATCCCGCAATTCAGCGATTTCCGGCAGGCGGCCCTCTACCTCAATTAAGGTGTAAGTCTCTCCCAGATGAACTGAAACCGTTGGCCAGCCAGCCTGGTGCAATACCGCTGACAGTAGATGCTGACCGGTGTGCTGTTGCATCTGGTAATAGCGATTGGTCCAGTCGATCTCCAGTAAAACCTTTTGCCCGGTTTCAAAAGCAGCTTTCCCCTTTTCCAGTTGATGCCAGATTTTGCCGTTTTTCTCTTTAACGTCCAAAACCGGCTGTCGGTCAATTTTACCACGGTCCGGCAACTGCCCGCCGCCTCCGGGGTAAAAAATTGTTTGATCAGTCAGCAGCCACAGGAAATCATCTTTTTCCCGAATATCCGTTACGGTGGCCACCAACTTGCGGGTGTATGGATTCTGGTAATAAACTTTTTCGGTCATTGGTTAAAATTCGTACCCTTGTTTAAAGTTCAAAATACCCTGTAAAATCAAAGCGAAAATTTTTAGGATGAAATTCGCCCGTCGCTTTGTTCTGTTCGTAAACACCAACGATGTGGTTTTCCTTAATGTTTTGTAAAGCTTCTACAAACTGGTCAATTTCTTCTTCGGTGTTGTACATTCCAAAGCTCATGCGGATAGCGCCCGGAATGCTACTGCGATCACCCTGCATTAAGCGTTCTTCAAAGGCCTTGTTTTCTTCCGGGGTAATTTTCAGCAGTCGCTTTAAATAGGGATGGGCGCAAAAACAGCCGTTCCGTACGCCAATGGCATATTCGTAAGTTAAAATGGAAGCCACCAGACTGTGGTAAAAGCCATCCAGATTGAATGTAATAACACCCAACCGGTTTTCGACATCATTTTCGTCAGCCGAACCATAAATCGACAGGCCGGGTATTTGTTTCATCTTTTTCAGAGCGTAGCTGGTAAGCTGTTTTTCATGTTCCACAATAAAATCCATGCCAATTTGCTGAAAGGTTTGCAGAGCCCTGGCCAATGCCAGCGCGCCTACCACGTTTGGTGTCCCTGCTTCATCCTTTTCAGGCGGAGTTGTCCAGATCGCATAATCGTTATCCACCACATCAATCACTCCACCGCCAACCAGGTCGGGCATGCCCTGCTTCAAAAATTCAATATCCGCTACCAATGCCCCCTGCCCAAAAGGCGCGTAAATCTTGTGCCCGGAAAAAACAAGGAAATCGATATGTTGCGGATCATCCTGATTTTTAATATCCAACGGTCGGTGAGGCGCCAGCTGAGCGGCATCTACCATAACCATAGCGCCATACCGGTGGGCCATTTCAGCCACCTGGTAAATGGGGTTCAGGTAACCGGTCACATTGGAAGCACCGGTTAAGGAAACCAATTTAACACGGCCGGAATAGGTCTTTAACTTGTTTTCCAGGTCATTTAAATCCAAGCGCCCCTGGTCATCAACTTCAATAAAGACTACTTTTTGATTGTAACGCCAGGGTAAATCGTTGGAGTGATGTTCCATGCGGGTAGAAAACACCAGCTCATCATCGCCGGTAATCAGACGGCGGGCTACCTTATTAATTAGTTCTGTTGTGTTTTTTCCGTAAACTACTGTGTGTAATTCAGGTTGGGCTTTACAATACTCCAGCACCATTTCCCGTGTTTTGTCGTAAACCATCGTGCTTAACTGAGATTTAAAGCCTGCTCCCCGGTGAATGCTGGAATACCAGGGCATGAACTGGTTGATCGCATCCAGCACGGATTTTAAACTTGGGGTACTGGCTGCATTGTCAAAATTAATGTAATTTTTCATCTGCCCGGAAAGGGTAGGGACTTTTTGTTCACAGCCAACAATCATTTCCCTGATTTTTTTGATTTCAGATAATTGAACAGCCATTTTCACTCCTTTTACCTGAAAGGTCTCGTCGTTAATAGAATTCTATGTTTCTGTTTTGATTTCCTGCTTGGCCTGGTGAATGGCAATTCCCATTTGACGGCTTAAATATTCCTGATGACGATTAATTTCCTTCATTACTTTTTGCGCCAGATTTAGCGCATTAATACCATCCTGAATGGTTACAGCCGGTTGCAGACCATTCTTAATCGCATCAATAAAACTGACCAATTCAGTTTGTAAGGGATTCACCTGGTCTCGTTTTAAGCGGTTGTATTTAATTTCTCTTCTTAATTCGCCCAGTTCGAGCTGGCCTAATGACAGGGCCAGGGTACCGTTTTCAAAAATGGGATGGTCATCATTTTCCAGGTAAAAAATCTCTGAAATACCTTCGTTAAAATCCATAGAGATATAGGCATCCTTCTGAAAAATACGCATTTTTCTCATTTTTTTGGCGGAAATTCTGCTGGCTGTTAAATTGGCCACACAACCGTTTTTGAACTCGATGCGGGCGTTGGCAATATCAATATTGCTCGAAACCACGCCCACACCATTGGCACTAATGCGGGTCGGTTCACTTTTGACCATGCTTAAGATCAAATCAATATCATGAATCATCAGGTCCAGCACCACTGCAACATCTGTGCCTCTGGGTTTAAAGGTAGCCAGGCGGTGTGCTTCGATAAAAATGGGATTCAGTTGAACCCCTTCCAGGGCTAAAACTGCAGGATTAAACCGTTCAATATGACCAATCTGAATCTTTAAACCTTTGTGTTCAGCAAACTTTTTTAAGTCATAAGCCTGCGAAACTTTATCCGTCACAGGTTTTTCGATGAACACATGCTTGTCGTTTTGCAAAGCTTCCATAGCCAGGTCAAAATGGCTGGTGGTGGGTGTAACAATATTTACCGCATCCACCTCAGGCCACAATTCATCCAGGCTTTTAAATGCTTTTACATTCAGTTCATTAGCCACCTGCCGGCAGATTTCCTGATTGATGTCGTACACCCCAACTAAATGGGCCTCTTGAATTTGACGATACAAATTGGCGTGAATACTTCCTAAATGCCCTACTCCAATTACGGCAACACGTACTTTATTAAAATCCATTCTTAACCTCACTTTTCTTCTTCGTTAACTAATTCAAACTCTCCGTCTCCGTTTCGATCCACAAACATAAATTGTAAACTATCGGAATAAATCCAGATTTGGTAAGGCTTTGTTTCAGCCGCATAGCGATGGTCATCAATTTTTTGTGGTTGACCATAAAGAATGTAAATCCGACCACGGTCGGTTTCCCAGCCTTCCCGATGTCGGTTGGAATATTTTTTATTGGCAACTTGCACACGATTGAAAAATTCAGCCAGTAATTCATTGTAAGCAGTTCCCGGAGTGGGATCGCGTTTTTTCCAGTAATCTTTAAACCATTTTTCCAATTCATCGTAACTTAAGCTTTTAGCATGCTTAAAAGTTTTTTCATCAAGAATTAATTTCATGGGGCGGATGGCCAGATCGTAGCGGTACAAATAAGTGGGTTTCTCAAACCAGAAAATCTGAAATTCACGTTCCCTTTGCCAGTGCTGACAACTCAGACGCAGCAGATATTTTCCCTCATCCAAGGAATCCATGGGCAGTTTGGTTTGTACATCAAAAATCCCCTGCCGGCCGTCGATTTGAACAAATTTCTGATGGATTAATTTTTTTCCTTCTTCTGCCTGTTGGTAAAGGCGAAGGTTAAAAGTTAGGCTCTGGCTCTGGTCATTTTTCAAGCGGGCAAAGGCCCAGGCCGGATGGTTGAAGCGCAAAATTTTGTCTCTGCCCATTAAAGGAAAGTGAGTGCTGTCGGCCTGATCCTTGAGAAAGGCAATTTCGGTACTGGC
Source organism: uncultured Caldithrix sp. (assembly GCA_964398005.1). GTDB lineage: Bacteria > Calditrichota > Calditrichia > Calditrichales > Calditrichaceae > Caldithrix. The sequence continues at coordinate 3,952 of CAYNLJ010000207.1, forward strand.
CCAGTTTCCATCTGCGCTGTCAATTTTAAACGACGCTTTAAAAGGGTAATGATTGTCAGAAATCAGATCATGAATTTCCAGGTAGAGTTTAAACTTACCAAATCGCTTACCGGCCCAGTCTCCGGCAAAAACGTCTAATGTGTAAAGGCGATACTGGAACTCGGTTTTTGAATTGGTCTCTTCAAAGGTTTTTAAAAAAGTGGTTTCATTCCATGAATTCTTATTGGTCAGGTTCTCTTTTTCGTCCCTGATGGCTACACTAACGCGGAATTGGCTCTGGTAGCCGGAATCGGTTTTGACAAATTGTAACAGATCATTTTGTACATCCACCGCTAAATAGATGACCGGCTTCCATTCAGGCGTACGGTGCACAAAAAGTTGATAGGTAACCGGTTGCGGGCGGTCCACAGTAAAACCGTAACGCGTCTTTAATTTCCGAACCGACTGTTCCTGTTGAGCGCTTAAGAGTAAGAACCCGATCAATGTCCAGCTAATTATTCTTGGAATCATATTCATTATCCCCTTAAATTAACAATTTAACGGCTCATAATTTGCAAATCAAGTTAATGT
>CAYNLJ010000208.1:0-178 GCA_964398005.1 uncultured Caldithrix sp.
CCTTAATTGGTTAATAAAACTCTCTTTAACGAGAATAAAAAGCAAACTATTCCCCCTTGTAATCGCCGGGAATTAGGAGTTCAGTGTTAATCAACTATTGCCACTACAATTTCCTGCCTCTTATACTCTTACACTCTTATACTCTTACACTGTTACTACACAACAAACTTCTTCTTAG
>CAYNLJ010000208.1:188-4483 GCA_964398005.1 uncultured Caldithrix sp.
GGTTAATAAAACTCTCTTTAACGAGAATAAAAAGCAAACTATTCCCCATAAAGTTTGCGGAGAAATAAGGGACCTCCGAATTTTAAATCGAAATGGCAAACGTGACCTTAGCCTCATTCCCCTTACACTCTTACACGCTTATACTCTTATACTTGTAAATTCACACAACAAACTTCTTCTTAGCTTCCATCTGTTCCAGAATTTCCTGCCGTTTTTTCTCATACCCTTTACGGCCCATCAAAGCGTAAGTAGCCACTTTGCCCTGTTCAACGCCCGGCTGATCAAAGGCATTGATTTCCAGCAAACCACCGGCAAATGCCGTGGCTGCCTCCAATAAAAAGAAGAAGGCGCCGATATTTTCCGGTGAAACTTCGGGGAATTTAATGGTCAGATTTGGACGCTGATTGTTGGTCAAAGCCAGTTCTGTAGCCTGCTTTTCATAATTCAGCAGTTCACCTAATGTTTTCCCCTCAAAATAATCAAATTCTTTAATCTGCGGGAAATGGTTGTGCAGGGGTTCATTATGAGTAAACTTATCCACTTCAAGAAACGTAATGACCTTGTCGTTAGGGCCTTCTACGTACAGTTGCACCTGCGAATGCTGATCGGTAGCACCCAATGCCTTAACCGGTGTCTGGCCCACTTCCACCACATTACCGTTAACATCAAACCGTTTGCCCAGGCTCTCGGCCCACAGTTGACGGTACCAGTCGGCCAGATCACGCAGCTTGTTGCTGTAGGGCATCATGACGCTGATGTTTTTACCACGTTTCATGTACAGATAATGCACGGCGGCAAAAATAAAGGCCGGATTCTGCAGCAGGTCGTCATTGTCGCAAATTTTAGCCATTTCTGCAGCGCCCTGTACCAGTGCTTTAATATCAACACCGGCCAGAGCAGCCGAAATTAAGCCCACCGGTGTAAGTACCGAAAAACGTCCCCCCACATTTGGCGGAATGCGGAAACATTTAATCGGATATTCGCGGGCAATAATATTCAACAATCCTTCAACCGGATCGGTGGTAAAAACCAGGTTTTTGTAAAAGTTGTCGCCTAAAGCGTCTTTCAGATATTTCATAAAATAAAGCAACGAAGCAGCTGTTTCGGCCGTGGCGCCCGATTTGGAAACCACATGGAATAAGGTTTTTGAAACATCAATGTGTTTCAGTAAATCGTGAATCCAATCCGGGTCGACATTGTCCGGGAAAAACATTTTGGGGCTTTCGCTCATGTTGTAATAGGAATCAGCAAGCGAGGTTTGAATGGCGATGGGGCCCAAAGCAGAACCACCAATCCCCAGGTGCACATAATAATCAAAACGTTTTTTTGCCGCATTGGCAAAAGTTAAAATTTCTTCAAAAACCTTTTCCTGAAAAGGAAGTTTGTAAAACCCAAGTGTCTCCTGTTCTGCTTTATTTCTCAAATCTTGTTGAACCTGTTTTCCCTTATCCAGTAGTTGTTCAATTTCCGTTTGATTTAATCCGTGGTCGCTACCTAAATTCACATCCATCACATTCGAATAGTCTAATTTTAACGACATGATTACCTCTTCAGTTAATTCTACAATCAGCGTCTAAAATACAAGGCATAAAATATAAGATATAAACGGAAAAAGCCCAAGTGAAAATTCACCCGGGCTTTTAAATTTCCGCTTAAATCAGAAAATAACAGAAACGTTATTAACCTTTCAATTCCACATCTTCGGGAGCGTCTTCACGCCGACCGATTTCAGTGAAGGCCAATTCGTTCTTGTTTTTCATCTTGATCTGAATAATGCTGCCGTCGCTGAACGTGCCTTTAATCAGTTCATCGGCAATTGGATCTTCGATGTATTTTTGAATGGCACGGCGTAAGGGACGGGCACCATACATGGGGTCAAATCCACGTTCGGCAATGAACTTTTTGGCGCCGTCAGTAAGCTGGAATTCGATCTTCCGTTCTTTCAGTTTCTTAACCAGATCCAACAAGGCCAGGTCAACAATCTTTAAGGCATCAGCCTGACTAAATTGTTTGAAGTAAACGATGTCATCCAAACGATTCAAAAATTCAGGATTGAAGACCCGTTTTAATTCACCCTCAATCTTATTTTTGATCTGTTCAAAATTATCGTTTTCCTGGTCGGTCGAAAAACCGAAGCGATTCATATTCTTAATATCTTTGACCCCCACGTTGGAAGTCATGATGATGATCGTGTTTTTGAAATCAACACGATGTCCCAGAGAATCCGTTAAAATACCGTCATCCAATACCTGCAACAAAATGTTAAAAATATCGGGATGCGCCTTTTCGATTTCATCAAACAGGATGACCGAATAAGGATGACGACGCACCTGCTCGGTTAAAATACCACCTTCTTCGTAGCCCACATATCCCGGAGGCGAACCGATCAAACGCGACACATTGAATTTTTCCATGTATTCGCTCATATCCACACGAATCAAGGTATTTGGATTCTCGAACAGGTACTCAGCCAGCTGTTTGGCCAGGTAAGTTTTACCGACACCGGTTGGTCCCAAAAAGAGGAAGGAACCAATGGGCCGATTCGGATCTTTCAATCCGGCACGGGCGCGACGAATGGCGCGGGTAATCGTTTCAATGGCCTGATCCTGACCAATAACCTTTTTCTTAAGTTCATCATTCATTTTCAATAATTTTTCAGATTCGCTAAGCGCAATACGATCGGTCGGGATGCCGGTCATCATGGAAACCACATCGGCAATGTCCTTTTTGGTTACCGGCGAAATGCGATTTTCTTCCGAGACTTCCCATTCCAGACGTGCCTGATCCAACTTTTCTACCAGGTTGCGTTCAATATCGCGCAGGCGGGCAGCTCCTTCAAAATCCTGCATTTTGGCCAGCGATTCTTTTTCCACCCGAACGCGTTCGATTTCTGCTTCCAGATCCAAAATTTCTTTGGGCACCACTAAGTTCTGCAAATGCACGCGTGAACCAGCTTCGTCCAGCACATCGATGGCCTTGTCCGGGAAATGTTTGTCCGTAATGTAGCGCTCGCACAACGAAATAATTGCCTGAATGGCCTCATCGGTGTACTCTACATGGTGATGCGCTTCGTAACGATCTTTAATCGAGTAAAGGATTTCCAGAGTTTCTTCCGGTGTGGTGGGTTCCACCATCACCTTCTGGAAACGACGTTCCAGAGCGCCGTCTTTTTCAATGTACATGCGGTACTCATCAAGCGTGGTAGCACCAATACACTGCAACTCGCCACGGGCCAGGGCCGGTTTAAACATGTTAGAAGCGTCCAGCGAACCGGAGGCACCGCCCGCTCCTACAATGGTGTGCAGCTCATCGATGAACAGAATGACATCATCCGCCTTTTCCAGTTCATTCATGATGGCTTTCATGCGTTCTTCAAACTGACCGCGGTATTTGGTACCGGCTACAATAGAGCCCATATCCAGCGCCACAATGCGTTTGTTGTGCAACACACGCGGCACTTTCTTTTGAATGATACGCAAACTCAGGCCTTCTGCAATGGCCGTTTTACCAACGCCCGGCTCGCCAATCAAGACCGGATTATTTTTCTTACGACGCGATAGAATTTGCGCCACACGCTGAATTTCTTTGTCACGACCAATGATCGGATCAAGTTTGCCTTCCAGAGCCAATTGTGTAAGATCAGTGCCAAAATGATCCAGAGCCGGAGTTTTCACCTTCTTTGGGATCTGCTTGGGTACCGGTGAAGATGGCTTACCGGAGAGGATATTTTCCAATTCATTGTAACAGGTCGTGTAATCGACATTAAAAGTAAGCAAAATTTGGGCGGCCAGACTGTCCTTTTCTTTTAAGATAGAAAGTAACAAATGTTCTGTGCCCACCACATCGTTTTTAAAATTTTTAGCTTCTATGTAAGTCATTTTTAGTGCTTTTTCTGCCCTTTTGGAAAGCGGTAGGTTACCAATAGTCATCGTACCGCCTGAAGGAGCAGTGGCATCTTCAATGGCTTTTTTAAGCTTATTGAGATCGACACCAAGATTTTGCAGGATTTTTACTGCAATACCTTCACCTTCTTTAATGATACCTAACAGAAGGTGCTCAGTGCCGATGTAGTCGTGTCCAAGCCGCATGGCTTCTTCTTTTGAGTAACGAATTACCTTAGAAACACGGCTGGTGAAATTGTTCTTCATTTTTCTCCCTGAATATTATTACATTTCATCTACAATTTAGTCTACTCTTTACTCACAGTCAAGTAATTAGATGGAACGAATTTTTTTTCCTGCAAATTCCAGCTAATTGCTTGACAATTATTTTTAATGTTCCTATAATTCAATTTG
>CAYNLJ010000209.1:0-4467 GCA_964398005.1 uncultured Caldithrix sp.
TGTCGAGTTTTACGTTTAATTGGGTCAAAAGGTAAAGAATCAAATACAATTCCTGAGCAGACTGAGCCACCGGGCCTTCATCCACAGAGACTTCAACCACGATTTTTTGACGGTCGTGTTTGGTCAGTATGTGTTGGTAGATCTTTTGCGCTTCCAGCAATGCTTTCCCGTAAGTTTTCAAAAAGTCAGCAATAAAAGACTCTGTCCATTGAAAGGTCGGCAGGTCGGCTACCTGTGTTTGCGGGCCTAAATTCAGAATTAAAGTTCTTAATTTTCTTTCTTCTTCCTCAGCTAAAGAAGCATTGATTTCTTCTGCAATATCAATGGTAAAAAAGTTGCAGCTATCGATGAAAAAGTCCACGTTCTTCAGCGAAATATGATCGGCATCCAGAAAGAAGTCATGGGACCATTGCAGGTCATTGATGGCTTTCTGCACAGCTTCTACTGTAGATTGCGGGGAACTGCCAATGATCTGGTGTTCCCGGTAGGATTTGTTCCAGACCGGTGAAATGACAATACCAAGTTCTTCTGCCTGCTTTATGGCCTGTAATTGCGCATCTGCTTCCCGTGCAAAACGATCGCCAACACCTATGGAATATTTTTCTAACCTGTACATGCTTTGCCTCTCAATATCCAAAAACTCTTGGCAACCAAAGGGCGATTTCCGGAATATAGGTAACCAGCATCAGAGCCACTATCATGGCCAGGTAAAAGGGAATCAAAGGCCGAATCAGTTGCGTTATGGAAGTGCGGCTGATGCCACAACCGACAAACAGAACGGAACCAACCGGTGGCGTTACCAGACCAATACAGAGATTTAAAACCATAATAATCCCGAAATGCAATGGCGTAATTCCCAGCTTGGTAACGACCGGCAGGAAAATGGGTGTGAAAATCAGGATAGCCGGGGTCATGTCCATGAAGGTGCCGACAAACAACAACAGAAGATTTATCAACAGGAGAATCATGTATTTATTACTGGTCAGGGAAATTAAGGCATTGCTGATGTCCTGAGGAATGTTTTCATAGGACATAATCCAGGACATGGCCGTAGAAGTACCGATCAGTAACATCACAATGGCGGTTGTCTCTACGGTTTTTAAGAGAATATCCGGCAACTCTTTTAGAGAGACTTCACGATAGATAAATACCGACAGTATGAAAGCGTAAAGCACAGCAATCGCGCTGGCTTCCGTAGCCGTGAAAATGCCGGCAACAATACCGCCGATCACCAGAACAATCATGAACAGGCTGGGCACAGCGTCAAGCAGCTTTTTAAGACTGTCCAGCAGACCATTCCATTTTCCGGTTGGGTATTGATGAACCATGGCGTAGATGCCGGCCACCAGCATTAGAAACAAGCCAACCAGAATGCCGGGCAAATAACCGGCAATGAACAGCGCGGCAATGGAAACGCCGCCACTGGCCAGAGAGTAAACAATCAACACATTGCTGGGCGGAATCAGTAAACCTGTGGTAGAAGAGGTAACGATGGTAGCTGTGCTAAAACTTTTGTTGTAACCTTCTTTGTTCATGGCCGGAATCATGAAACCGCCAATGGCCGAAGTGGCAGCTACGGCTGATCCGGAAATAGCCCCAAACAGCATGGCTGCCACAATGGAGACATGAGCCAGACCACCGGGTAGCATACCAATTAAAGCTTTGGCCAGATTAATCAACCGTCGGGCAATGCCTCCGCGGCCCATTAAAATTCCGGAAAGAATGAAAAAGGGAATGGCCAGCAGGGCAAAACTATCCAGACCACTGGCCATGCGCTGAGCAATGGTTGTAACAGCTGGCCCAAAATCAATGGTAAAAAGCATGGTCAGTAAGGTCGAAATGCCAATACTGATAGAAATCGGAATATTTAAAATCAGCAAAATGACAAAACTGACGACTAAAACAATGACTGCCCAATCCATAAGGCGCTCCTGTCATTTTTTTAAGATTAGAAAATTTCTTTTGGCTCCTCTTCAGCCATGGTTTCCGGTGCAATAATAAAACGTAAAGCGTACATTAGAATAAATACTCCACTAAGCGGCACGACAACGTAAACATAGCCCATCGGAATGCCTAAAGCAGCTGAAGTTTGTTCCAGTTCAAGTGCCAGCTGAACCAGTCGGATGCCGCCAACCATCATGACAATGATGGCAAACAAAGCACTGATGATGTGCATGCCGTAAAAGGCTGCCTTTTCCGCTGCCGGTGGCAATTTTTTAACAAAAACATCGATTCCCAAATGAGCCTTCGTTTTGTACGCATAGCTGGCGCCAAGCAGCCCGATCCAGATCAGCAGAAAGCGGGCGATTTCTTCCGTGTAGGAGCTGGGGGCATTTAACACAAAGCGTGAAATGACCTGCCAGCTGACATCCACCACCATGAAGGCCATCAAAAAAATCAGCAACCACTTTAAGAGATTGTCCAAACTTCTAAAAAACGCCTGCATCTTCATCTCCTCTATTGCACCTGCTGGATTTGTTCAATGAGTGCACCAATGCTGGTGCCTTTGAACTGTTCGAACATGGGTTTTACGGCTTCCTTAAATAAAGTTTTATTTGGATGAATGATTTGGACACCGGCTTTTTCCACTTCCTGTAAGGCGTGTTCACTGGCTTCTTTCCAGTATTTTCGTTGTACTTCTACCGATTCATTGATTGCCTGCATTAACCACTTTTGTTGCTGTTCCGTCAGGGAGTTCCAGATGTGGGTACTGATCAGCAAGACATCCGGAATGGCCGTGTGTTCATCCAGCGTGTAGTAACGACAAACTTCGTAATGGTGAGAAAGGTAAAACGTAGGTGGATTGTTCTCTGCGCCATCCACCACGCCTTGCTGTAAAGCGGTGTACAGTTCGCCCCAGGCAATGGGGGTTGCAGAGCCTCCAAGGGCCTGAATCATTTGCACCGAAGTTTTGCTTTTCATGACGCGGATTTTCAATCCTTTTAAATCTTCCGGCTTGTAGATGGGTTTACTGGTTGTGTAAAAACTACGACTGCCGGCATCGTAGTAACAAAGACCACGAATGCGGTACTTCTGACAATCGAGCAGCAGTTTCTTGCCAATTTCGCCTTTCAGTACTTTCCAAAGGTGTTCATCATCGCGAAACACATAAGGCAGACTAAAAATTTTCATCTCCGGTACAAAGCTTTCCATGGGACTGGCCGAAACCTTGGTCATGGCCAGACTGCCAATTTGCAGCAGTTCGATCAACTCGCGTTCGGCGCCTAACTGTCCCGAAGGGTAGATGTCAATGCGCATGGTGCCACCGGACAATTCGTTAAGCCTTTTGGCCATGAATTCCATGCCTCGGTGGACCGGATGGCTTACATCCAGCACATGGGCCAATTTGAGGATTTTAACTTTTTGACTACCTGACTGGCAGGACAAAAAGAAAATGAGTACCGGTAAGAGAAAAATGAAACGTTTCATACCAAACGTCCCTTTACAATTTGTAAGCTTTTTTAGCCAGATCATAGGTTAAAGCGTGCATCATTTGGCGCGCATCATCCATGGAAATAATGTGCCGGGCCACCTGACGGGCCAGAAAATTGGCGTCCATCCGCCGGCTCAGATCATGCCGCGCCGGAATGGAGGGGAAAGCCCGGGTGTCATCATTAAAACCGACCAGATTGTAAATGCTTGCTGTTTCGATGACCTGTTCCTTAAAACGCAGCATGCCCTGCAGGCTGTCATGGAACCACCAGGGAGGTCCAAGGCGCAGAGCAGGGTAGTGCCCGGCCAAGGGAGCCAGTTCCCGCGAATAGGTGGTTTCGTCCAGCGTAAAGACAATGATGGTCAGGTTTGGTTCGTTGCCAAATTCATTGAGCAAAGCGTGCAGATTGCGTGTAAACTCGGTTTGCAGCGGGATGTCCGCCCCTTTGTCCGCACCAAAACGTTTGAAGATTAGCTCATTATGGTTGCGGAAGGAACCGGGGTGTATCTGCATGACCAGGCCATCTTCCAGACTCATGGCAGCCATTTCCATCAACATGTGGGCTTCGAAGGCTGCCTGGTCTTTGGCAGTGGCTTCACCTTTTAAGGCTTTTTGAAACAGCTGTTCGACTTCATTGGCAGAAAGGCGATGCGTGTAAGGCGATTCCACGCCCTGGTCGGTCGCCGTCGCCCCCATCTGTTTAAAATATTGTCTCCTCTGGCGTAGGGCCTCCAAATACTCTCTGAAACTAGTGATGGAACGATTGGTTACCTTTTCCAAATCCTGCAAATGTTGTTTCCAGTCCGGTTTGGCAATGCGCGTTAATGCGTCCGGCCGAAAACTGGGAATCACGCGACCGTTCCAGCCGCTTTCTTTAATCTTTTTGTGCCATTGCAAAGAATCCGTTGCGCCATCGGTAGTGCTTAATACTTCAATATTAAAACGTTCAAATAAGGCACGCGGTAAAAATTCAGGTGAAGACAGCTTTTCGGAAAGTTCATCAAACAGCCGCTGGGCGTTTTGACCATCAGGCC
>CAYNLJ010000210.1:0-4453 GCA_964398005.1 uncultured Caldithrix sp.
CAGAAAGGCGAAAAATTATTTTCCCTTTGTACCAATTATTGCGAAATTTAAAACGCGCTTTGAGTGGATTATCGGGTGTTAAATGAACGACGTCATTCTGATTAAAAGAAAACAGCCGGTTGGCATTGTAAAATTTAAATCCTCTTTTGGAGGGTGAAATGTAGAATTTTTTTTGTCGCTGACCAAGCTGGTAACGGGCTTCTTCTAATTGCAGGAAAAATTTTCCATCAAATTGCAGGGAGTCGATGTTTGACAGTTCAGAAATCAGAACATTAATCATCGGGGCTTTGGAAACTTTGGTCGGTTTAACCCGCGGCTGACAGGAAAAGATGAACAGCGAAATCAGCATGAACAAAAATAGTTTAAGTTTCAAAAAGCCCTCCTCAATGCATTTTAAATCAACTTTTGAAATTTAAAAAAAACGAACATAAGATGAAACAAATATTAAAAATGGGGTGCATTCGATGCAACGTTTCGGACAAATATTTTTAGTCGTTTTGCTTCTGATTGCCTTGAGCCTGATTCTTTTTAAAGAAAATATGTTTAAGACGGTTGACCAAACGTTTGTCTTTGATAATAGCCAACATAAATTTAATATTAAAGAAATTGCTGTTGTCGGTGACTTTTCTGACTGGCAGAAGTGGTACTACATGCGTCCGGCCGGGGAAAACAGGTGGACCATTTCCATTCCAATTAAAATAGGTGTACATCGTTACCGTTTCTTAATTAATAATCGTCATTGGATTAAAGACCCTGAAGTTAAAGATTATGATGGCCCGTTTTCCAATTCAAAAATCATTGTTGACACGCTGGCCTGGCCCAAAATTGTAAAAACAATACCGGCCAACGGAAGCTGGCTGTTTGCCAAAACGGATTCCATTACCCTTTGGCTGGATCAGCCCATGTCGGTGGTGTTGAAACATTGGCGTATTGACGTTCGCCTTGATTCCCTGCCGCAATTCTTTAAGTTCTACAAGAACAAAATTAGTCTCCCTCTGCCGGAATTGGCGGACGGAGAGCATCGTTGTACGCTTACTTTAATTAAAAAAACAGATCCAAATCTAAAGTACCAAAAAGAACTTATGCTGTTTGTCAATTTAAAAAATCAGCCGCCTATTGCCGAAGCCGGGTTCACGCAAATAGCCTTTTTAAATGAAACGGTAACCTTGAACGGCAGCCAATCTTTTGATCCTGATTTTGAACCATTGGTTAGATTTCGATGGAAGCAATTGGCCGGGCCACAGGTGAAATTAATCAATGACAATTCACCCTTTTCACTTTTCCGGCCAACCCGTCCGGGACATTACCGGTTTCAACTGACTGTTACAGATTCGCTTGCAACACAAAATTCAGACCAGGTGGATGTGTGGGTTTTGCCGGCAAATAAAAAGAAAGAGACCTTTAGCGTTTCCTTTGATTCTTTGAAAAAGGTAGAATCGGTTTCCCTGGTGGGTGAATTTAATAACTGGACAGCCGGCAGCACACCAATGCTTTTTGATTCGCTTACCGGCAAGTGGAAAACTTCAATCGAATTACCGCCGGGCGTCTGGGAATACAAATTTGTTGTTAACAACCGGCAATGGATTCCGGACCCGCAAAATCCTGAAAGAGTTAGTGATGGTTGGCATGGCTTTAATTCGGTACGAAGGGTGCCCCATAATCCATTGTTAGACGGACGCTTTGTGGAACAAATTTCTAACAACAAACAACAGGTGGAGATCGTTTTTTTTCCGGATTCACAATCGACTCGGACGCGCTTCCACTGGTTTGCGGATGCGAACAATCCCAGCAGAGAAAAAATTGTAAGAGGAAGCCATCTGATTTTTAAGCAAAACTGGCCGGCTGGTCACTACTATTATTACCTCGTAATGGAAAACCAGGGTCAATGGTCCGAACCGCAAATTTTACTGATCAATCATTTTAATACCACACACTGGATGGATTTAAGGCAAACACCAGCCTGGGCAGACACTTCAGTGTTTTATGAGCTTTTTGTGCGCAAATTCACCCCACAGGGCGATCTGCAGGGCGTCATCCGTAGCTTGCCTTATCTTAAAAAGTTAGGTGTAAATGCCATCTGGTTAATGCCGGTTTATGAGGGACCAACCGAGCATGGCTACGCACCGACCTCCCTGTTCAGCATTGAAAGAGATTATGGCACACTCGACGATTACCGGCAATTGATTGAGAAAGCACATCAGATGGGCTTTAAAATCATTTTTGATTTTGTTGCCAATCACCTTTCCGATCAACATCGTTTTGTAAAGGCCGCAAGCGAAAATCCAAATTCCCCGCTGCGATCCTGGTTTTATTGGAAACCAGACGGAACCTGGGGCTATCACAATGATTGGGACACCCTGGTAAATTTGAATTACCAGTCTCCATGGGTGCGCCATTACATCATCAATTCAGCTTTGTTCTGGTTGAATCTTGGTGTGGATGGCTTTCGCTGCGATGTGGCCTGGGCTGTTCCTCACGATTTCTGGAAACAGTTTCGAAGGGTGATTAAACAGGTAAATCCACAGTGCCTGTTGTTGAATGAAGTGCTCCCCCGTCAGCGAGTCTTTCATGATTTTGAGTTCGATATGTCTTATGACACTGATTTTTATGGAAATGTGCTGGATGTTTTGAATAATCGGAAACCAATCTCAGCCATTCCCTGGGGCCTGGCAAAAGGCCGGACCAATTATCCCCGCTATGCCCAAACTTTGAGATATCTGGAAAATCACGATTTACCCAGATTTAACACACAGTTCTCCATGCCGGTTGTCAGAACCATGACCCAATTGCTTTTTAGCTTGCCCGGAACCCCACTGGTGTACTACGGGCAGGAATATTTTGCGGACCAAATGCGTCCTGAGTTTTATAAACTTAAAAACAAAAAATGGTTTGACTTTTGTCAAAAGCACATTAAATTAAGACATGAAAGCGAAGCACTAAAAAAGGGACGAATAAGGAATCAGATCATTGATGATCAAAACCGGTTCTGGGCGTTTGAATGCCTTGCTGAAAAGGATACCATTCTGGTGCAAATGAATCTTTCAAAAGGGAAAGAGAAAATTAAAATTCGAAAAAAGACGACGAAATAAATAGAAGGGGAAATAATTCAAACCTTTGGCGTTAAATTTAATAAACAAGTCATCCGGAAGGATGGGGCTAAATGATCTCCAAATCTAAATTAGAACAATCAATTCAGGAAATTTTCAATCTTTATGCCAAGCGAAACTTTACGCTGGCCTTTACGCTGGAGTCGATCTACGATATTTTTGAGATCGGTAATGAAGTTTTTACTAAAAACAATCCTGAAGAGATGGAAAAGTTGGCCAAACGCCCCAAAAACAAAGCACCGGATATTTTTGATGATGAACCCTTCTCTTTTGAACGTACGTTTGAGATCTACTCTGCTTTGAGCGACCAGTTTACCGAGGTCTCGCCTGAATTAATTCATAAAATTTTTGAATTGAACAGTAAACTGGCCTGGAAAGAATATCGCGAACGATACAACAAATATATTTTAGAAACTTATCCTAACTACAAAAATGATGAATATTTGAATTATCTGGCAACGGTGGTACTTTACGATCTTAAGGATTACTCTGAAGGCTTGCGTTGCATCAATCGCGCTTTGGCGGCCAATCCTTCTTGCGCTGTTTACACGCACTTAAAGGCCAAGTGCCTTATCCAGTTAGGCGAGTTTGAAGCCGCCCGTACCTATCTTTACCAGTCCCTCTTTCTGCTGGAATTAATGCAGGACAATCCTCCCAAAAAAGGCGACAACAAAGATGTTTACCCCAATTACCCGGTTGATTTTTACACGTCGGTCGAACAGATCCGCAACGATTTAAGACAACTGGATCGGGTGGAGTCGCTTTACAAATACCAGCTACTACCGCTTATTTACTAAGGCAATGTCGTCATAACCAGTTGATCAATAATCACATACGACAAGTAAAAATTTTGAATGTTGAGTGTTGAGTGCTGAATAGCTGCGAGCTGTTTTCCCTCATTCCAAATTTAAGGTTAACCGCTAATCTCAAATTTCATCCTTTTTCTTTCAAACTTTTAATTTTCTACTGGAGAGGAAACCAGGGATGTTAAAAAAAATTTTGGCCTGCACAAGCATGTAATTTTAAGCGAGTGTTCTCAAAATTTGATTCATATGAAAAAGAACATCATAGATGTTCGATTATTGTAGTAAAATCAAACCCTAAAAATTTTCATCCTCGTGGAGGATGAATTATCCATTTAAATTGATCTTCTAAAAAGAGTCTAAATGTTCAGGTGATTCACCAAGACAACAAAAATGATTCTTATACGACCAACCTTATCCCAATTAATTGGAAATAACTGCAAAGGCCACAAAGAAATTTTGAATTTTGAGTGTTGAGTTTTGAATGATTTTGAATAATGAGTTAATAGTTCTCAACACTTAAAGCTAAATTAAGCCTAAGTT
>CAYNLJ010000211.1:0-4451 GCA_964398005.1 uncultured Caldithrix sp.
GGTTTGATTGCCCATTACGATGGTCACCAGTGGCAGCGGATAGAAATAATGGAAGAGGTAAATGTTACTAACCTGGACATCTTTGATGTTTTTGGCGAAGGAGAAAATATTTTTTGTATTGCTACTAAAAAATATGCACAAGTAGACCCGGTCTTTATTCAAATAAAAAACTTGCAATCCATTGCCAAATTATGGCCTTATTCCTATTTACAATTACCTTATTCTCTGTGGATTAAAAATAGAAAAATATATGTGGCTGGCAGTAAAATTTTTAATGTTCATCTTAAAAATAATGAGATTAAAATAGATTTGGAATATAACCCCATCTCCTTCTTAAACACAATTAGAGGGAGTCATTATAATAATATATTTGCCGGAGGAGCTTTTGGCTATATTTATCATTTTAATGGCTTGAATTGGAGGCTTATTACCAATCGTAGTGGTAAATACTATTATGCTTCCGATGTAAAAGACGGAGTAGTTGTCTTTGCAGGTCTCTACCTGAGATCGGCTTTAATTCAAATGGCTAAAACGGAGTTTTGACTAAAATTCTAATCAATAATTTTAGTCAAAAAATGATGTTACCGTTTTACTATTATGTAAAAAGCTCTCTGTGCGCTACGTGTCTTATCTGTGCTCTCTGTGTTAAAAAGCCGGGCACTACTCTTTGTTTTCTATTCAAGTCTTCTGTCCAGTCGGTTAGATCTTCAACCCGAAATTTTATTCACTGAACTTTTCGGCTAAAGCCACTTTTGTTGGGAGGTTCTCTTTTAACCACTATCTGAAGATAGTGGCTATTGAGCTCTGTCATTAATGGTTATTTGAATACCGTATTTATGGTACCTTTTTTTGCTTTTCTCACTCATCATTAGTAATATCCTGAAGTGAAAAATTTCTGGCTTAATAGCCCCCAGCTTCAGCTGGGGGAGCGAAAATACAAACAAAAATTGGGGCTTTAGCCCAAAACAGGATTTGGCTATTTTGTAGGTAAAGCTGGAGTGTAGTCGAACGATTTTTCCTAACCATCATCTAAAAATAGTAGCAATAAAGCTCTGTGGACTGTGTGCCTTCTCTATGTTCTGAGTAGTGAAATATTCTCCGACTAATCAATGCATGTTTAACTGAAAAGACAGTAATTTTTGAAAGAATAAACTTAATTTTTAACTTTTGTGAAAAATTTGTGATTTTTTTGCGATTTCTGGGAATAAAGATTTTGCCTTTCTTGTTAATCATATCTGAATTTAAGGAGTGAAAGGATTTCATGTTCCAGAAAGTGAATCAGTATTTTAAACTTTCCAAACCGGAAATCATGCTGCTGGTGGTTGTCACCGGCGCAACAGCCCTCATTTTGGAAGGCAGTCTGTTGCATGAACCGCTAAGATTTTTGCTGGCTTTGCTGGCCCTCTATTTAACCGGCGGTTCGGCCAATGCTTTAAATCAATATTTAGAACGCGATCGTGACGCCCTGATGAAGCGCACCGCAAAACGCCGCCCCTTACCGCAAAAGAAGATCAGTGATCGCGGCGCTTTGATTTTTTCCGTTTCAATGGGGATTACCGGCGTCTTAATCTTTGGATTTTTCTTTAACTGGTACAGCGCTCTTTTGTCGTTGATTACCATCCTTTTTTACAGTCTGTTTTACACCCTTTATTTAAAACCGACTACCCCGCAAAACATCGTCATCGGAGGCGCGGCCGGCGCCATGGCTCCGGTGGGTGTGTGGGTAGCCGCTACGGGTTCCATGTCCTGGGAACCGTGGTTGTTGTTTTTAATTATTTTTCTCTGGACCCCGCCTCATTTTTGGTCATTAGCTCTTTTTTACACGGACGATTATCGCGCCAGTAAATTGCCGATGATGCCCGTGATACATGGTGAACGCTCCACGCTCAACCAAATCGTTTTTTACAGCCTGATCCTGGTTGCTGCCAGCTTGCTGCTGGTGTTTTCGCAGAAGGTAGGTTGGATTTACGCCGCTGCGGCGGTTTTGCTTGGCTACCGGTTTATCCGGCAGTCTTTCAAAGCGCGCTCTCTGAAAACAGAAACGGAATATCGCAAGCTGTTCTTCCTGTCGATTCAGTACCTGTTCGTCCTGTTTCTGGTGATTGTAGTGGAGAGCTTTATTTAAATTTCAATATCTAATAAAAAATAAAAATTAAATAAAAGTATGGCTGAGTATGCTTGTGTGATAAGCATTCAATTCAGCTTCTGAAAAAATTGTAAATTGAAGGGAGTTTAGCTTGGCTCAGATTTTTCCTAAGTGGACGAATCGTTTACCGCTGTTTGTTGTTTTAGCTGTGCTTGGCGCTCTGATCGGTGTGGTCTTCTTTTTCTGGTATTTTGGCTCGCCCAAATATATTGATGTGGGCTATCAGCCGGAACAGCCGGTGCCTTACAGTCACAAATTGCATGTGGGCGAACTGGGGCTCGATTGCCGCTACTGCCACGTAAATGTGGAAAGGGCTGCCATGGCCACCGTGCCGCCGACACAAACCTGCATGAATTGCCATTCCAAAGTGGCTACGGAAAGTCGTAAGTTGCAACCGATTCGCACCAGCTGGGCGGAAAACAAACCCATGGAGTGGGTGCGTGTGCACGACCTGCCGGATTACGTCTATTTTAATCACTCGGCGCACATTACAGCCGGCGTAGGTTGTGAATCGTGTCATGGTAATGTGGCGGCCATGGAAAAAGTGCATCAGGACAAGCCATTGAGTATGGGTTGGTGTCTGGATTGTCACCGAAATCCTGCGCCCAACCTGCGGCCTGCCTCTGAAATTACCACCATGAATTATCAGCCGCCTGCAAATCAGTTAGAACTCGCCTTACAAATGATTCAACAAAAAAATATTAAACCACCAATTGATTGCTCGGGGTGTCACAGATGAAAAGGAATCAGATGAACAACGGAAAACAGTATTGGAGAAGTTTGGAACAACTGGCCGATACGCCGGAATTCAAAAAGTTTGTAGAAGCTGAGTTTCCGGAAAGCGTGGATGAAGTTGCCACCGACGTGTCGCGCCGTAAATTTCTTGGCCTGATGGGGGCTTCGATTGCTTTTGCCGGTCTGGTAAGCTGCCGTAAACCGGTAGAGAAAATCATTCCTTACGTGGCTGCGCCGGAAAATATCATTCCGGGCGTGCCCAAATATTACGCCACCATTATGCCGCTTGGTTTGAGTAATTATGGTCTTCTGGTAGAAAATCATGAAGGCCGGCCGACCAAAATCGAAGGTAATCCGGACCATCCTTCAACCAGAGGGGCTACCAACACCTGGCTGCAGGCTTCGGTGCTTGGGCTTTACGATCCGGACCGTTCGAAGCAGGTGCGTTTTAAGGGCGCTATTAAAACCTGGCAGGATTTTGTGGAATTCTGGCGCAACGAAAAAGCCCGCCTTAGCAAAGGGGAAAAACTGGCGGTAGTCAGCCGCTCGTTTGCCAGTCCTTCCATGTTTAAGGCTTACGAAGATTTTAAAAAACAATTTCCGCAGGCCCGCTGGGTTGCCTACGAAGCGGTTTCCGATGAAAATGTATTTAAAGGCTTAAAGTTAGCTACCGGTCAGAATTTGAGGCCGCTTTACCATTACGACAAAGCGAAAGTCATTTTGTCGCTGGAAGCCGATTTTTTGATGACCGAAAGCGAGAACGTAGCAGCGCACAAAGGTTTTTCCGAAGGGCGGCGCGTGTTAAAAGCCGGTGAAGAGATGAACCGTCTGTACGTGGTGGAAAACCACTTTTCCTTAACGGGCGGCATGGCCGACCATCGCCTGCGCTTGCAAAGTCAGCAGGTGGCGGCATTTGCCCTGACTTTGGCCAAAGCTCTGCAGCAACGCGGTTTGAATCTTGACTTAAGCCTGCCTGCAGCAGAACTGAAGGTTGATGAGGTCTGGCTGAAGGCTTTGACGGATGATCTGTTGAAAAATAAAGGGCAGAGTTTGATCGTGGCCGGTTCCAGTCAGTCGCCGGAAGTACACGCACTCGTTTTGGCTTTGAATCAGGCGCTGGGCAACGTAGGTCAGACACTTGAACTGTTGCCCTTAAAAGATGCCCTGGTCTCTTCCACGGAAAAACTGGCCGACCTGATTCAGTCCATGCAAAACGGCGAAGTGGAAACGTTGGTGGTGCTGGATGCCAATCCGGCTTACGATGCGCCGGCGGACCTGAACTGGACACAGGCGATTAAAAAAGTAAAAAACGTAGTTCATGCCGGTTTGTATTTTGATGAAACTGCGCAGCAGGCGCACTGGCACTTACCACTGTCGCATTATTTGGAAGCCTGGGGAGACGGCCGGAATGGTGATGGCAGTGTGAGTGTGGCTCAGCCCATGATTGCGCCTTTGTACGATTCCAGAAGTCTTCTGGAAATCACGCATTTGCTGAACAGCGGTATTCTGGAATCTGGTTACGAAAAAGTGCGTTCGGTCTGGAAACAATTTTTACCTGCCGTAGATTTCG
>CAYNLJ010000212.1:0-4448 GCA_964398005.1 uncultured Caldithrix sp.
CCGGCAAAGTAGCCGCCACCATCAGGAGCATGTGCCTGGACAATGTCGATGCCTTTTAAAACAAATCGATTGTAACCTGTGATGTATTTCCCAAAAATTTCGGAATGCCAGGTGTGGTGTTCTCCAGCTTTAAGATCTTCTTTTTTCAAAACGAACCAGGAACCATCATCTTCCGTTGGTTTTAAATCGTTTTGCTTGCTGCAGGAAATCAGAAATACTATTAAAATTAACGAAAAGAAAAATCTCAAAATTGCCCCCTACTTTTGGTAATATTTCATGGCCTCTGGCAATAACTTTTTTAAATTCTTAATCCGCGTTTCATCGGATGGATGCGTGCTTAAAAATTCCGGAGGCTTGTTACCCTTACTCTTGCTGGCCATACGTTCCCAAAATTTAATAGCTTCCTGTGGATTGTAACCAGCCATGGCCATAAAAATGAGCCCTAAATGATCCGCTTCGCTTTCATGTAACCGACTATAAGGAAGTAAAGCACCAAGCTGCACAGTAACACCATAGGCCGTTAAAAACAGATTCCTCGTCATTTCTGGCTTGCTTTCCAGAGCTTTACTCAAAGCCATGCCACCTAACTGAACCATCAAACCCTGACTCATTCGCTCATTGCCATGTTCAGCTATAGCATGGGCAATTTCATGGCCAAGCACCACCGCCAAACCCACTTCATTTTTCGTGATCGGTAAAATCCCTGTGTAAACCACCACTTTTCCACCAGGCATACACCAGGCGTTGACCTGCTCATCTTGCACCAGGTGAAACTCCCACTGATAGCCGCTCAGCCGGTTGGACATCCCTTTCTGTGCAAAATATTGTTCCACCGCTTTTTGAATTTTGTGGCCAACCCGTTGCACCATGCGCGCTTCCGGGGTACCGGTAATTACCTTGTGCTCTTTCAAAAATTGGTCGTATTGCTGAAAGCTCATGCTTAATATTTGTGGTGCCGGAATAATGTTTAGTTGCTTACGGCCGGTAATCGGCACCGTTGAACAGGCCAGCAAAATTAAAACAAGTGCTAATTTTAAAACGCTACGAACTCTCATCTCCCCTCCAATATCTTTTGTTTCTCAAATATTAAATGAGTCGCGCATAAAATGCAAATCTTACCCGATAATATTTTTATTCAAGTTAACTCGAATATTTACGAATAATAAAAAGAAATCATTTAAGATCAGGTAAAAATGGAAACAACAAAAATAAGAAATAAGCGCTTAAGACAATATCTGGAAAATGCAGATCACCTGCCTTCATTACCAACAATTTGTACAAAAATTATTCAAATAACCTCCAGTCCTGATTTTGAAATCAAAGATTTGTCAAACATCATTAAGGCAGACGCCGTCTTTACCGGAAAAATCCTTAGAATCGTCAATTCGGCCTATTTTAGTTTACCCAATGAAGTTAAAAATATTGATCAGGCCATTTCTCTATTGGGTGCTGATTCCATCCGTAACCTGGCCATCACCTTTAGCCTATTTGAAATTTTTCCAACGAATTCGGCTGAACTTTACGAAACTCTGTTTAAAAAATCACTTTGTGCCGGAATCGTTTCCAATTTTATTTGTGAAATTGAACAGATTTCCGAAAAGGATGAGATTTTTTTAGCCGGAATGCTACAACACATTGGGGCATTTGTCCTCACTTACATCATTCCGGAAAACTACACGGCAATAATTGAGGAGGCCCGAAGGCGAGGCTTGCCGGTTTTGTTTATTGAAAAAGCCGAACTCGGTGTAACCCACCTTGAAGTTGGGTTGTTTGTTGCCAAAAAATGGCATTTACCGCAAATAGTTAACGAAGTGATTCAGTACCGCATCTTGCGAGATCTCTATTTCTTCAAAGACAGTTCACAGGAAATAAAACAAAAGCTGGAAATTGCCCGCCTGGGCAGTATTGCTTCCGATATCTATTTTGGATTCCATCGGGCTTTTTCAATCGCTTTATTTAAGCAAAATCTAAAAAATATCTCTGAAGAGCTGAATGATCAGGTGACTCAGGACCTGCTTTCTTCGGTACCTCAGTTGATGAAAAATATTTACGATCAATATGGTCTTGATTTTACCGGAAGTATTACTTTTGAGGACATTATTCGTCAGGCTGAAAAGGAACTAATTCAGGTATCTTACCGGAATGTTCGTACCTATTTCGAAATGAAAAAAATAAAAAATCAATTGACCTATCTAATGTCTAAAAAAGAACGTTAATCTTTCCGTCACTTGCTTTCCCAAAATTTTGGTTCCCAAACCACACAACCGGGTACATGCGCTTTTTTTAGGTCTTTTTCAATTTGTTCCAAAATCTCAGGACTAAACATTTCTTCAATTTTCGGAAACAGGCTTCGTTCTTCGAAACGCACATGGTCAATCACTTCTTGTGCAAAATGACCAATTAAATGATTTAATTCTACCTCATTAGTAGCCACTTCGATCTGATTAACCAACTCTGCCATTTCCTGGTGTTCTTGCAAAACTTGTTTCCTTAAAGTATCCGGCACATTTTGCCAATCAGTAGCAGTAAAAACAATGGATTCTTCCCGATTAAAATGCGGGCTTAGATCATTTTCCCAAACGTATTTCAAAAAATCAAGTAACACTCTTATTGGAGTTTGATTACCCAGCCCCTTTTGTAAACGATTGGCATTAAGCAATGCAGCATGATGTTCCCAGGAAAGTGGCACCAGATATTTACTGCGTTTCATCCTTTTCTCCAATTAAAAAAAACAGCCCCATTCTTTTTTAGAATGAGGCTGTTCCATTAAGAATTTACTTTTCTGTTTGTTGCGACATCCGACCGCCAATGTGTTCGGCTAAAAATTTTTCCATGGCCCGGTAAAAATCAAAGCGGTTTTCTTCGTTCCGGAAACCGTGGCCTTCGTTTTCCTTGACCATGTATTCAACTTCAACGCCACGTTTGCGCAGAGCCTCAACCATCTGGTCAGATTCCGCTTTGTTTACACGAGGATCATTGGCGCCCTGAGCAATAAACAATGGTGCCTTAATCTGATCAGCATGTAATACTGGTGAGGCCTCTGCCAGTAACAGGCTGTCTTTCTTGGGATCGCCAACCATTTCATGAAACATGTCAAGATAGGGTTTCCAGTAAGGTGGAATAGTGTTCATGAAGGTAAAAAGATTGGAAACACCGACATAGTCAACGCCGCAGGCATACAGATCCGGGGTGAAAGCCAAACCGGCCAATGTTGCATAACCACCATACGACCCACCATAAATGGCGATTCGCTTGGGATCGGCAATACCCTGGTCAATCAACCATTTTACACCATCGGTGATGTCGTCCTGCATGGTTTTTCCCCACTGCTTAAAGCTGATCTCCCAAAAATGGCGTCCGTAACCGGTAGAACCTCTGAAATTGATTTGCAGTACCGCGTACCCGCGATTTGCCAAAAACTGAACTTCAGGATTAAAACCCCAGACATCTCTGGCCCATGGCCCGCCATGCGGATTTACAACTACCGGCAGGTTTTTGGGTTCAACGCCTTTGGGTAAGGTGAGATAACCATGAATAGTTAATCCATCCCGAGCTTTAAAGGTAATGGGTTGCATGTCAGCCATGTACTCTTCCTTTAACCATGGGCTGACATCGGTTAATTTTGTTAATTTTTTACTGGTTAAATCATACAGATAGTAAGAACCTCGGGTTTTGTCGCTGTAGGTACGTACCAGACATTTGTCTTCATTTTTATTGAAATCGACAACCGCCACCTGATAATTGGGTAATAATTTTTCCAGTTCCGTTTGCAATTGACGCCGCTGATCATCAAAAAAGACATACCGCTGACGATCGGTAATGTAGGAAGCACCGGTGACGACTTTTCGTTTTTTCGAATACATTACGCCAGCCACATCTACTTCCGGATGTTTGTAAATGACTTCTGTTTCACGGACCTTGTTTAAATCAAATTTTACCAGAGCCTCTTTATCCCGGTTTAAATTGGATTTGGCGTAAATAACATTCGGATCGTCAAAACTGAAGAACAACGGTTGCATGGTTTCTTTAAAGCTTGTAGTTAAAATGACCTTAAAAGGACTTTTTTCATCTTTACGGTAAAGCAAACTGGTATTTACGCCATCCGTCGTTGTAGCCAGGCGAATGTTGCCCTGCCAATCCGTAATCCATTGTGCAATATTTCCGGGATTCTGGGCAATCATCTCCATTTCGCCGGTGTTAATATTAATCCGGTAAGCATCAAAAACACGTGGATCACGCTTGTTCATTTGAATAATCATATAGTCCGGATCATCTTCCAGATCATCAATAATCCCAACACGTACTTTATCAAAAGGAGTCAAAACCGAGGGATTGCTTCCATCAATATTAACCGCGTACAATTTAAAATTTTCATCCCCCGCTTTATCCTGTACGTAAATAATGCGTTGATCATTAGCCCAGGCAAAGCCTGCAATGTCCCGATTCTC